>JALNVT010000127.1 GCA_023231265.1 Sphaerochaetaceae bacterium | reverse complement strand
CTAGAAAATATTATTTAGTCAATGTTAATTTAAAATCACACAAGAAAAGTGATTGAACCATAATTTAACTCAAATAAATGAAGACTGGACAGCAAAAGATACTGCATCTGATGGAATATATGCTATAAATCTTCTTCAGAATAATATTTATGATGTGGTTATAACAGACATAAAGATGCCGACAATGGATGGAATAGAACTATCAAAATACCTATACAAAAATCAACCACAAACACCAATTATTATAATTAGTGGTTATGATGAATTTGAATATGCTAGAGCTGCAGTTAAATTAAATGTCTTTGATTATATATTAAAACCATTAAGAGATGAAGAATTATCAGCTGCATTGTCAACTATTTCTCTTAGAAGGGATTATCCTGATACAGATAGTATAAAAAGCATCGAAAGAAATAAAAACACTTTAGTATCTCAAATACAAGAATACCTTCAACTTCACTTCAGAGAAGGCCTCAGTTTAACTATATTAGCAGACATTTTTAATATCACACCTTCTTATCTAAGTACCATTTTTCATAAAGAAATTGGAGAACCTTATTCAAAGTATCTTCTTAGAATGAGAATGGAAACAGCTAAAGCTATATTATCAAATCCAAATTATAAAGTTCAAGATGTAGCACTTGATGTAGGCTTCTCTTCTTCTAAACATTTTGGCTCAGTATTTAAATCATATTATGGTATAAGCCCAGGTGAATTTAAAAACAACACAAATATAAATAGATAAAAACGATTGAAGTGGAGCCCTCATCAAGGATAAAGTTAAAAAACTTAAACCTTCTGTTTATATGTAAGTATCAGTTCGACAAGCTTATATACATCTGTATAGGGATTCAATTCATATATTGGTTTTCCACCAGAACCCGTTCTTTCATAATGAGCTAATTTCTTTGAGTTTGAAATTGCATCACCAGTCTTATCTTTTATTTTGCTATATATTTCATTATCTTTTTTTTCATATATAAATTTATGCTTATGTTTCATACAAGAAATAATTTCATCACTATTATTAAAAGCTCTTGAAGTATATTCAAAATGCAATAAAATCCATGTCTCAAATGATATTGATGAAAAAGCTATATTTACCTTCTTAGTTCTTGCTTCAGAGAAAGTTTCAGAATGTTTTGTATATCCATCTTTATCATATACCACCCATGCTTCGTCAATTGATTTATATTCTTTTTCAATCAATTGACTCGCAAATCTAACCAACTCTTTCCCAGAATTTTTTTTCGTAGGTGTTGATTTGATTTCAATATCATTTGAAAACCTGCAATCTTCTAACAATCCCTAGAAATAAGCATATTCCGATTTACCATCAGAACCCTCACATACAATATATATCCTCTTTTTGCAACTTCTACTCCCCGTACTCCTTCTTTTCTTTGGCATAAAAAGACTTAACCTCCTCTTTAAAAGCTTTAAAACATGGGTTTGGTAAAGCGCCAAGTCTGTTTTCAGAATAGCTCTTTCCATAATTTGCATAATCTCTTATGAGGTTCTTATCAAACTCGTCCAAACAAAATAAATCACTCTCTCCATATCTATTTCTGTCTGTAAACCAAACCTGCTCTCTTGTGAATCTATTGTTGTCAATAATGTTGATATTGTGAGTATTGAATAGTAATTGAGCACCATTTACATTTATCTCTTTGTCTAAAAATAAATCAACAAGAAACAATTCAATTTTGGGGTGAAAACAGCTACTTAATTCATCAATTACCAAAACATCTCCGATAATTAAAGCCAATAAAATAGTACTTGCTAATTCAAAAAGTTTTTTTGAACCAGCTGACTCTTCATTATATAAATTAAAACTGACTTCATTCTGTTTGTTGTAGTCATTATCATAAATACTATGTTTGAAGTAAGTTTCAGTATTAAAAAGCTCTAAAGCTTCCTTTTCTTTATCGCTCTCTACATTATAGTTTTTAAACAAATCATTTTTCTTATCTTCATCACTTTTAAATTCAATATCATTTATTTGAAGATCAGAAGCCCTCAACATTTTTAAAGTAAGTTCTTTTAAAACTAAATCCTTTTTCGCAAGCAATGTAGTAGCATATTTACTATATAAAATAGTATTTTTTTGATAAGGGAAATCTGTATTCAACCCTTCAGAGAAGAAGCTATATGCAGAATCCAAAATTTCATTATTTGAATTTCCAACAATAGACAGTAGCAATTTATTAGGTAACAAAACAGTATTAAAAACTGCTTTATTTCCTTTGAACTTATTTCCATAATTAACACTTTGCTCTTTTCTTTCAAATAATAGTGATTTAGCCAATTTTTTCTTTTTTGTAAAAATGTAAAGAGTTTCTGAAATAACTTTATCTTCGTCAAACTCCACGATGTATGAATAATGGTCATTGTTTTCAACGAATTCAATATCAAATATAGTTGGACTATTAATTGTATCTGTATTTAGTTTGAAAGGTTTGTAATAAGGAATTTTTTTACCAACTTCAAAATTGTTGGATTTGGTCACAAACAATTTAAAATCTGATAAAGCTTTCAAGAAGTTTGTTTTACCTGAAGCATTTGGACCAAGGATAACTGAAGTTGTATATAACTTGTATGTACCCTCATCGATTGATAACAATTTTTTATCATCTTCTACATTCCTAGAATTACATAAAAAACTAAAAGTTTTTTTATCTTTAAATGAAAGATAATTTTGAATAGTAAAGTCAATTAACATTTTTATTGCTCCTAAAACATAGATTTGTGTAAATTATATACACAATCAGTTTAAATTTATTATATTGGCTTTTTATTTAAACGTCAAATACTTTATAAGCTACATTCATTATTTCTGACTAAAATAATAAATTTAGCTAATTTTAATAACAAATGAGCTAGAATAAACAACAAAAATATACCATCCAGATATTTAACTCCCGATGGTAATTCTTGTTAAAAATAAAAATGAACAATAAAAATGAACAACTTTTTTAATTTTCTAAATCAGCTTGATAAATTAACCTATCTCTATCATTAACAGTTCATTTCTTAATCTAAAAGAGACAAACATTTATCTGGCTCATTTGCGAATAAAGAAGAGAGCTTAACTTTATCTAAGATCTTCTGCTCTTTTAGCATTTCAATAAGAACCTCAATGAAAACTCCATTGCCTTCAGCAAACTTACAAGATTTTAAAGTCTCATCTAAATCCTCACGTTCTTCAAAAGAGCCATACCAATCACCATAACAGGTATAATCAACACCACAGCTAGGACTTCCATCAATACCAACAATACCCAGAATCTCAAACATTTCAGGATTATCAAGATATTCTTGAATCTGTTCAACGATAGGTTCCAATTCTTTTCTGCAGTTGTTTTTAAAGAAAACATTGTTGAATTGATTGCTTACATGTCCCCATCGTTTTGCACCATACATGGTGAATTCAGGACAAGGTAATTGAATAATTTGAACATCATTAGAAATAGCTTTTTCTAAAAATCTCTTTCTCAAAGTTTCTTCCATTTCCATCTCTTCTTTGTTGTACATAACTACTTTAGAAGCTGTATTTAATATGCAGTGTGCTACAAAAATTACCTTTTTCATTTATTTGGAGACCTCCATCTCATTAAAAATTAAAAGCACCATCCTATCCATTTTTCTCATAAAGTTCTGGTGCTTTCAATTCATATCATCAATTGACTTCATTTACTCTTTTAGCTTTTTCTTTGAAAAGGAGCAATAGATAATTACAATTTTTACATCAGATAATTCATTTATTTGAAATTTCAAATCTCATTTTATTATTCAAAATTATATTGTTTGCCGTTTTATTATCAACCGATAAATACTTATAAGATAAAGAGTTTTATCCATGACATCACATTCATCCATTTTGAGGAATCTGGCACAGATATCAAAAGATATCTATTTCTTATTGACTTAATAGGATTTATAGTCTATATATCATAATAAATTGATTATGTTTTCAAAAATATAATGGAACTTACACACGGAGTTGATAAATTAGCAGGTACATACCTCTATTGAAATTGAGTAAATTTAAAGTAACAAATAATACAACACGCAAATGCAATCGTGATACCAAACGAATATAATTCTTATAGCTCTCTTGATGTCATGCTACATAAACAGATATTCAAATTCCTCAAAATTATGCTTCCACATAAGGGGTTTTGTTGTTTTTGAATGACAGATGATTCTCTTGATATTTAATAATCCAGATTGTTTTTCAATCAAAGATCCAAGGGTTCAAATATCAATCATATATCATGTTTCATAAGCAAAAGATGATCAGTACAAATTCAAATGATCACATGCTCTTTTGTTGTAATTTTTATTCCTTTATAAGTTTTTTCAATGAATCAAACATCATTGTCCTACATAATTTTTAGGTATTTGAAAGTTCCAAACTTCTCTCTCTGAAATGCATTTATGCATCAGAATCCTTCAATTATTGAAAGCAAAAAATCTTTTTAGATATAACTTTTTCTGATACTGAATTTAAATAATGCTCTATCTGACGATAGAAGTAAAAATAGTGAGATTATTAATATTATCATAAGGGAGAATATATTTTATGACAAAAAATGAGAGAAAGCAGTTTTCAATCAAAGAGGATTTTTCAATGCTTGCATTGTTGATCATACCTGTCGGTGTTGCAGTTAATTTTGTAGGCGGTCAGTTAGCATCTTTACTTAGATTACCACTGTATTTAGATACAATTGGAACAATCTTTGTTGCAATGCTATGTGGTCCATGGGTAGGAGCTATAACAGGTTTATTGACAAACATCCTAACAGGTATTGCAAATCCAGTTAATTTTGCCTTCATTCCAGTTGCAATTATTGCAGGTCTGGTAACAGGTGCATTTGCAAGACATGATTACTTCAGCGTCTGGTGGAAATGGTTGATTGCAATGGTAGTTATGGGTGCAGCTTCAATTCTATCTGCAGCTCCTATTGTTGTTTTGATGTTTGGTGGTGTTACCGGCAGTGGTGCTTCATTGATTACAGCTACATTCATGGCAGCTGGTGCAAATATATGGGGTGCATTCATTGGTACAGAAGGCCTATTCAATGTATTGGATAGAATCATCTCTGTATTGATCTGCTTGGCAGTAATTAAGGTCATTCCAAATCGTAACTTAATAAAATTCAGCTGTGGTATGTTCTATGTTAAAGATAGAGAAGAGATTGCCGAAGTAACTGAATAAACAATATTTTTCAGTCGTATATAGCTAATTTTAAGTTGGGATAGATAATTATGGAAAAGACATTTACAGAAAAAATTCAAATTAATAAAAGAAACAAGATAGCAGGATTGTATCCTGCGACCAAACTGCAGATTGTAATTTTATTTTCAATAAGCACTCTTATTATTAATTCAATTAAATTGACTGACGCAAAATTAGCTTTGCTTCTGATTCCTTGGTTCGCTCTTGTACCTTTTATGTTTGCTATAACAGGTGAATTCAAGAAGAGCATGAAGTCAATGAAACCTATATTTGTAGTTGCAATATTCATCATTGCAGTGCAGACATTCATAGTATCTGGTGGACAGACGCTGTGGCATTGGCATTTTCTATCAATCAGAGAGAAAGGACTTCAGACTGCAATATCACTGGGATTTCTAGTTCTCAATATTGCAGGGATGTTCACTTGGATGCTTCAAAGTACCTCGACAAAAGAAATATCAAGATGTTTTGAGGAATCTGGTATGAACTTCAAAGTTGCATATATCTTCACATCTTCTTTGGAGATGATAAAGGTATTCAGCAAGAGAAGTCAGACTATCTTGGATGCACAGCGCTCTCGTGGTGTTGAGACTGAAGGAAATCTGAAGGTCAGAGCAAAAGCCTTCTTTCCAACCATTGTTCCTCTGATTCTTGGAGGAATTATTGGCTCTGAAGATAGAGTTCTGACTTTGGAAGCCAGAGGTTTCTCAATCAAGGGTGAGCACACTCACCTATTCGATTTGAAGAAGTCTGGATATGAGAGAAGAATGCTTGTGGTGAGCATCATCATCACATTGTTAATAATAGCAGGGAGAATATCATTATGGCGTATGAAATAGAATGTAAGGATGTAACATACACTTACCCATTATCTAAAAAACCTGCTATCAAGAACTTAAATTTAAAGCTTGAGAAAGGCAAACTCTATGGTGTGATTGGAGAGAATGGAGCTGGTAAGACCACATTGTGCTCCATTCTAAGAGGCTTTGCTCCAAGTTTTTATAAAGGCACAATATCAGGAGAAGTTCTGATTCAGGGCAAACCGCTTTCATCATATGATGAGCAGATATCACGAAAGATAGGATATGTATTTCAAAATCTATTCACTCAGATCAGTGGCATCAAAAACACTGTTTTTGAAGAGGTAGCTTATGGACTTGAAAACTTCGGCGTTCCTGTTGAAGAGATAGAGAGGAAAGTTGTCGATATCATGGATCTGACAGACATCATGGATTTGGCTGAAAAAAGTCCTTTTGAATTGTCTGGAGGACAGATGCAGAGAGTTGCTCTTGCTTCAGTAATTGTATTGGATCCAGAAATTCTAATAATAGATGAGCCAACAAGTCAGCTTGATCCACAGAGTGCAGAGAGTGTTTTCAAAATAATCAAGAAATTGAAAGAAAGAGGCAAAACAATAATCCTTATCGAGCATAAGGTAGACTTACTTGCAGAGTATTCTGATGAAATTATTGTTCTTCACGATTCTCAGGTAATAAAGATGGGTGAAACAAGACATGTTCTATCTGATTTAAGCTTGAGAGAGCATGGAATTCAACTTCCACAGGTGACCTTACTTGCTGAAAAATTGAGAGAATCTGGGATGAGAATTGATGAATTACCAATCACCAAAAAACAGGCTCTAGATTTAATTCAAGAGAAGAGGTCATAAACAATGAAAGATTTATTATTGAAGAATGTCAGTTTTTCTTATCCTGACAATTCCTTGGCTGTTGATAACATCAATTTATCAATCAAAGGTGGTAAGAATGTTGCCATCATTGGTCAAAATGGTGCAGGAAAGACAACCACGGTCAAGATGATGAATGGATTACTCAAGCCCACCAAAGGTGATGTAATCATTGGTGATGTGAATACAAAAGACCGCACAACAGCCCAGATTTCAAGGTTCGTTGGTTATGTTTTCCAGAATCCAGATGATCAGATATTCCACTCAACAGTCAGAGCTGAAGTTGCCTTTGGTCCAAAGACAATGAAATTAGATGAAGCAGAAATCAAAAAGAGAGTTGATGCAGCTCTGAAGATGACTGGTTTGACAAAATGGGGGGAGGAGAATCCTTACAACCTGCCTCTTTCAATTAGAAAGTTTGTAACAATAGCAGCAGTAGTTGCTATGAATACAGAGATATTGATCTTTGATGAGCCAACTGCAGGTCAGGATGAGAGTGGTAATGAGAGACTCAGCAAGATATTGAGAGCTCTTCATGAAATGGGAAAGACCGTTATT
>JALNVT010000126.1 GCA_023231265.1 Sphaerochaetaceae bacterium | reverse complement strand
GAGGGCTGATTATGCAGCATAAAACATGGTTCGATACTAGAGTTTCTTTTGAGACAGTGGATGTAAGAAAAAGCACACAGGCTTTTCTTAAAGGCCTTCTAAAAAAAAGCTAATTCGATTGAAGTTGGTAAGGGGGTATGTGTTGTGCAATCATTTGAACCCAAACCACTTTACAGTGCGTTTGTAGAGATGGGTTTTGAATACTAAGTTGAAGTTGTTTCTGATTCAGAATATCGAGCTTATTTTTATAGATTGGAAAAAAAAGAGAGATCATTTGATGATGGCTCTGATATGCCTTTCAAACCCACTGCAATTCTAAATTATAAAAACATTGATAATGAATTGGCTGGAGTGGCTGTAGATTTTTGGCAACTGACATGGGAAAAAGAAGGAGCAACGATTGATTTGAAAACCAAACTGATGCTTTCAATGACCAATGCAATGGGTGCCTATCGTCACAGACAGGCAACACGAGAGTTAATAAAGGCTTATTCCTTGGGGATGATAGTTGGTGAGATGGATGAAATCTTTGAACTGATTGCTTGGAATCAAGGAATTGGTACTTTCTCCTCAGAGTTTGGAACATCTCCTGAATTTCTTGCCTATCAATACATAAAGAATCAAGAAAAAAGAAACACTCCTTTTGGAGATATAATGACAGGATTGATGCAGAAGTTTGGAGACAGCAATCCTCTTGTAAATGTAAAGAACTAAAAAAATAGTGATTGATGATATTATTTTTCCACCTTCTGTAATGTGAGGTGGTTTTTTAATGTAGCTCAGTATTCAAGTTTCATGGTCAAATATACCGAACTAAGTATGATAGACTTCAATAAGCTTTCAAGCTCTCCAATAACTTATTCTTGAATGAGAGTGAGAGATCTCATTGGCTGCCAACTCAATCCTATAGACTTGCCCTTGGCTCTGATAAATTGAAGAAAAGAGTTATATGAAAGCATCTGCTGCAATCACTGTATCTATTCAACAGGTATGCACCTCAGCAACTGAATGCAGTGAGGATGATTCTTTATTGCCATCCAATAAGACTGCAGATATGGATATGTTTGTGACAGGGAAAGTAACTCGATGTGGAGTTGAACATCACGCACAGTGTGAGTGAGCACAATTGTTTATGTAGAAAGTAATTATATATACTCAATCACTCTCATGATGTACATTGCTATAAAAATGCGCACAGTGTGCGACATCAATAACTGTATTGAATAATTCTATATACAACAAGGAAATGCATGATTTTTTAGGTCTTGATAGTCGTTTTTTGATGTGTAACTATCTATGTTTCTATATAAAAGTTATATAGTTATTGCAATTTATTCAGAAGGAATGAAACAGCAACAACATATGCCTTAAAAATAAATACTTATCTGTGAAGAAATAAAAAGTACGCACACTGTGCGTACTATATATGCAAATATTATATAGAGTGGATTGAATTTTAAATCAATGTATTGTAAAGATCTTTAAATCAAGCCACTCAGATATATCATGGAGGAAGAGATTAGTCTTCGATTACGATCACACCAACAGGACAATTTTCTTCAGCTTCACGAGCATCATCAATATTATCTGCTGTAACAGCACCATAAACTTCAGCTACATTTTCATCTTCGTTCATGCGAAAAACTTCTTCACATGTTGAAGTACACATTGTGCATCCAATACAACCGTCATTAATTATTGCTTTCATATACTACCTCCGTATTATATTTTAATTATTTTGCTTTGTAGAACAAATCAATATCATCTTGTACATCACCGATTCCAGCAATACCAAAGTTCTCAATAAGAACGTTAGCTACGTTTGGTGATAAGAATGCAGGTAGTGTTGGTCCTAGGTGAATGTCCTTTACTCCTAAGTAAAGAAGAGCTAGAAGAACAATAACAGCTTTCTGTTCGTACCATGCAATGTTGTAAGTGATTGGTAATTCGTTTACATCATCAAGACCAAATACTTCTTTTAACTTCAATGCGATTAATGCTAATGAATATGAATCATTACACTGACCAGCATCTAAAACTCTTGGAATACCACCGATATCACCTAAGTTTAATTTGTTGTATCTGTATTTAGCACAACCAGCTGTTAAGATGATTGCATCTTGAGGAAGAGCTTTAGCAAATTCTGTGTAGTAACTTCTAGATTTCTGTCTGCCGTCACAACCAGCCATTACAAAGAATCTTGAAATTGCACCAGATTTAACTGCATCAACTACAGTATCAGCCAATTTGAATACCTGATCATGAGCGAATCCACCAACAATCTCACCAGTTTCTAATTCTGTAGGAGCTGCACATGTCTTTGCTTGATTGATCATTTCTGAGAAATCTTTCTCTCCACCGTTTGAACCTGGAATATGTTTTACACCAGGGAATCCTGCTGCACCAGTTGTATAGATCTTACCAATATATGAACCCTTTGGTGGTACGATACAGTTGGTTGTCATCAAGATAGGGCCGTTGAACTTTTCAAATTCTTCTTTCTGTTTCCACCATGCATTACCATAGTTACCATAAAGATTGTCATATTTCTTCAATTCAGGATAGTAGTGAGCTGGAAGCATTTCACCGTGAGTGTATACATCAACACCAGTACCTTGAGTCTGTTTCAACAATTCTTCCATATCACTTAAATCGTGACCTGAAACTAGGATACCAGGTCTTTTACCAACACCGATATTAACTTTAGTAATTTCTGGGTTACCGTAAGATTTTGTATTTGCTGTATCTAATAGAGCCATACCATTAACACCAAACTTACCAGTTTCTAATGTCAATGCTACAAGATCATCAACTGTCAAAACATCATTCAATAATTTTGACATTGTTTCTTGCATGAAAATATCAACACTTTCATCTTCAAAACCTAAAGCATTAGCATGTTTAACATAAGCTGCCATACCTTTAAGTCCGTAAGTGATCAATTCTCTAAGAGATCTTATATCTTCATCTTTAGTTGCTAAAACGCCAACTTCATCTGAATTTGCTTTTGCTGCCATTTCTTCTGATGTTTTAACCATGAATGTTGCTGCATCTGGAAGACCTACTGTAGAAGTCAACTTAGATGCTAGAGCGTCTCTGATTTCTAGAGTTTCTCTAATTCTAGCTTCAAAAACATCATTGTCGAAGTTTGCATTTGTAATTGTTGTAAATAGGTTAATAGAAACTAAGTGGTCAACAGATTTTGCAATTGTCTCACCTTCGCCTCTTAAACGAGTTGTAATTACAGATAATCCTTTAGTTGCATAGATTAATAAATCCTGTAAGCCTGCTGTATCAGCTTCTTTTCCGCACATACCTTTGATAGTACATCCTGTACATTTAGCTGTTTCCTGACATTGATAACAAAACATTTTTGTGTCCATTTTAACTCCTAACTGTTTAAATTCTTTTTAATTTATGAATACATTGTAACATTGTATTATGATTATTTATGTGTTATTTGCAACCAAACACAATAAAAAAATATATTTTTTATTTTTTACACTTAGCAATTGATTACTGAAGCCCTAAAACGTATAAAATAGGCAGTAAAATGTGAATAAATTTAAGTTGAAAAATATAACTAATAAATGAATGGAAAGTTGATTTGGTTATATTATGTGTAGTTATTTTTGCTTTAACTTGGAAAATAAAGTATTATCATACAATAAATCACAATATTATTTGTTAAATGGCTGATTTAAAAATGATTAGTTCATAAAAAACTACTGAAATTTTTTTTATTTGAGATATAAGTCATAAAACAATGTGATTTTTAATGTTTTTGTGGTGTGTTTTACTTTGCTAAATTGTTCTGTAGGTGTATCCTATTTGTGTACAAGGAGGATTGTTGATATATGGAAAATATTGAAATGTTGGTTTCAAAAGACAAGATGTTGAAGAAACTTTACAATAATTGTCCAAGAGAAATAAAAGAGAAACAGATCTTAAAAAAGTTCCCTGTAGATTATACAATTATCAAGAAGGGAGAGATTGTTGATTCTGTATATATTCTAGTGGCCGGAAAATTTGATGTGTTTAAAGATGACGATAAATCTAACAGATATTCTTATCTTTCAAACAAGGCACCTTGTTTTGCAGGTATCCTTGAAGTTCTAAGTGGTGGTCATGTTGCTAATGCCACTGTCAGAACAGGTGATGAATGTCTTGTAATAATTGTGGATGCCATAAGTTTTAAAAATTGGATTGAAAGTGATTTTGAAACATATAAATTGGTATTTGAGAATTTCACAAGAGATATGTATCATACATTGAATGAAGTAGATCCTTCTTCAAAACCTCATGGTAAGAATTTAATAATGAGGCATCTATCCTTGTACTATCGTGAGGAAATATTGGATAACGGTTTCACCTCTATAGTTATAGAGGAGTCTTTTGCTCACAAACTAAATATGGACAACAAGAACTTGCAGTCATATCTTGAAATGCTTAGAGATGATCAGTTGATAGATTATGATGGCAATAAATTAAGTATAAATGAGCAGCAATTGGGAAGAATTGAAAATTTCCTTCTGCATAATTTTCAAACAATGTATTGATCTAGATAAATAAAAAATATGCTTCATGGAGGTCTTATAACTTGTCATGAAGCTTTTTTTATCCCTAGATCCCGTACATCTGATTTATGAGTTCTGTACCACTTTTTGTTTTGAAGATTTTATCTCTTATACTTATGGCCTTAGCTCTGTCCATTTCATCTTCAAAAATATTTACCAGGAAATCTGCTTCAACAAGAACCTGATATTCCATGTTATCAATCATTGTGTATGTGTGATGATGAGATGTTACATAGCTCACTCTATCTGCTATTTCTTTTGCAAAACCACAGGAAAGGACCATATCTTTTGCAGGAATCTCTCCAAGTTCCTCTTGCAGTTTTCCAGTGCTCCTACCATATTTTTCTTCAGCTATCTTTATTCCAATATCATGAACGTAACCAAGGATGGATATCACTGTTGCTGTCTCTTCGTCAACTTTCTCTCTCTCTGCAATTATGGATGCAAATGATTCAACTTTTATAAAATGTTGGATTCTCATAGGATCTGAAGCATAGTATTCAAGCATTTTATCACGTATTATGTCTGTTTTTTTCATAAAATATAATATCTCCATATCAATCTTTTTTCTTAAGTCTAGCAGTACTTATTACATTTAACAATGTAATTAATGATATTTATTGAGTTTTCTCTTTTCATTGAGATCTATGTATACTATTCTGTAAGGGTTGTAATTCAATGCATATCAACAAGAGGATTCTTTATGATTATATATAACAATACGAAGGAAGGTTTTATCGACGATGTCAGAACAGGTGTTTATGTAGAAAAGATATCTGATGGTCTGATAAAAAAGATGAATAGACATACAGGTCTGAGTGAGACCAGATCATGGATGAATTCTTTGAGTCGAATGAGGTCTGTGCTTGATGACTGTGATATCCCCTCTGATGCCGGTATTGCAATTGAATATAACATTCCAACAACCTCTAAAAGAGTCGACTTCATCATATCTGGATATGATGATGATAAAAAAATGGAAGCAGTTTTCATTGAATTGAAACAATGGGACAGTGCTGAAAGAATAGAGGGCGAGAATTGTGTGAGTACATATCTTGGAGGAAGAAAGAGAGCAACAACTCATCCCTCATATCAGGTGTGGTCATATACTCAGCTTCTAAAAAACAACAATCTGAACATTCAAAAAAAGAACATAAAATTGCAGCCCTGTGCCTATCTTCATAATTACAGAGTGGTCTCAGATGATGATGCAATTCTTGATAAGAAGTTTGATTACTTCATAGAAAGAGCACCTGTCTTCACAATGACTGATGAGATCAAACTCACTGATTATATTAAAGAGCATATAAAATATGGCGACAAACTTGTCACTGTAAAAAATATCGATGAGAGTGTTTTGAGACCATCTAAATCCCTTCAGGATTGTCTTCTTTCAATGATGATGAACAACAGAGAGTTCATTCTCATAGATGATCAGCAGGTAATTTTTGAAACAATAATGCATGACGTACGTCTTTCAAATGAAGATGATAGAAAGCGGGTTGTAATAGTCAAAGGTGGACCTGGAACTGGCAAATCTGTAATCGGAATAAATCTTCTTGTTCAATCAATAAAGGAAAACATCTACTCTTCATATGTAACAAAGAATGCAGCTCCTAGAGAGGTCTTTTATAAAAAGCTGATTGGAAGCAACTTCAAAAGTGGGTACATAAAAGGGCTGTTTCTTGGTTCTGGTAGCTTCACTGCGACACCAAACAATGCATATGGGTTTTTGATATGTGATGAAGCTCATCGATTGAATGAGAGATCTGGTATGTTCAAAAACAAAGGTGAGAATCAAACAAAAGAGATAATTCACAGTGCAAAGACCTCTGTGTTCTTTATAGATGAGAAGCAATCTGTTACTGCAAGTGATGCAGGTTCTGTGGCTGAGATAAAAAAATGGGCCAAAAAAGAGGGAGCTTTAGTAAAAGAAGTTGAGCTGTTGAGTCAATTCAGATGTGGTGGCAGTGATGGTTATCTCTCTTGGATAGACAACACCCTTCAGATAAGTGAGACTGCAAATTTCAGCTTGAAAGACATTCCTTATGACTTCAAAGTGTTTGATGATTTGAATGAGATGAGAGCTGCAATATATGAGAAGAATGAAATAGACAACAGATCAAGATTGGTAGCAGGATACTGCTGGGAGTGGATCTCTAAAAAGAATGAGAGTGAATATGATATAAACATTGATGACTTTCATATGCAATGGAATTTGAATTCTAAAACCCCCTTTGCAATTGATAAGAATTCAATAGAGCAAGTTGGCTGCATTCACACAACACAGGGGCTTGAATTCAACTATGTTGGTGTCATCATTGGGGATGATTTAAGAGAAAAAGATGGTGAGGTTATAACTGATTTTACAAAGCGTGCTAAATCAGATAAATCATTGAACGGAATCAAGACAGACGCAAGAAAAGGTAATAAGGCGGCTCTAAAAAAATGTGATGAGATAATAAGAAACACCTACCGGACTCTGATGACACGAGGAATGAAGGGATGTTACATATATTGCACAGATAAGAATCTTTCAGAATATTTCAAGAGATCGATATGATGTGAAGTAAATACGCCATCAGAAGATGGCGTATAATTTATTTAATCATACATTTCTGTATGTTAGGGGGACAATATTGCATCGTATCAAAACAAAATTTAGGGAAATAACTGTCCTTTAAACTAATTATTGCATAGACTTTGGATAATGAAAAGATTTATTTATTTTTTATTTTGATTCAGTATTCTCAAATCACTTGAATTATTAAATGCACCCCCCCCTCTGCTTTTTTTATAGGTTAATTAGTTGCAGTAAATATTGCAAAAGATATAGTTGCATTTAGTAGTGCAAGATAATGTTTATTTAGTTATTTAGTTATTTAGTTGTTTCACTCTTGTTTTCTGGATT
>JALNVT010000125.1 GCA_023231265.1 Sphaerochaetaceae bacterium | reverse complement strand
TAAAAGATGTTTCTTTTGCTATTTTTATCATATCTTTTATAGACTCAATCTCTGCTTCTTTAGGTCTGGCAATACTCTGAGTCGAAAGGTCTTTGGTATCGAAAAGTTTTGGTTTCATCAAAGATTCTTTTTCACAATGAACCACCAGAACACCATCATAGCCATTTTCAACTAAAATTTGAAAAACCCTTTTTTGGTCTTTTTCTTTAACTATTCCCATTCCACCAGTAGAGTTTCCTGCAAACATTTTGAGTCCAATAACCATCGGAAACAATTCAAAATAAGTTTCAACGACTTCTTTGATTTGTTCTTCTTTTCCAGTAAGTCCAGCATACACTCTGTAAGTTAAGTTTTTATTGCCCAATGCATTAATTGCATCTTGAGCGTCAGATAACCTATCCAATATCAATTCTCTATTTGTAAGAGGAGGCTTTGTATTTGGCATATCAAAAACCTCATTGATGCCACAGGATAAAGCAACGCTCAAAGCGTGCTTTATTGTATCTTTATCTTTATCTTCCCAATCTCTCAAATGTACATGTGGATCTACCATCAACTTACCTCTCCAATAACTCGCTTTCATTTTCTTCTATATATTCATATTTTACAAAAGAACCGCTTTGACATGTAAGTGTATCACCACATACACACTCTCCGCAAAGGCCTACGCCACATCGAGTCATCTTTTCCATAGATAAATAGATATTTTTCTTATTGAACCCTTTTTCTATGAGCTTTTTAGCAGCAATTGCCATGAAAATTTCTGGTCCAATCAAATAAGCATTGATATCACCATGAACTTCAACATTATCAAGCTCACCTAAAACTCGAGCAGGAACTCCATCATCGGCTACAGATTTATACTCACCATATTGGCTCAATTGATACTGAAGAAGAGGTTCTTTTTGATTGCTCTCACTTGTTCCAACTAAGAATTTCATTCTTGTATTTTCACTCTTAAGTTTTCTTGCAAGAGCTGGTAGCACAGCAATACCTGTTCCACCTGCAATACATAAAGCACTTCTGCTCACTCTATTTTTTATGGTTGCTCCATACATGCCTCTAACATATATATCATCACCCACATTCAAATTCCATAGAGCACTTGTAAAAATACCTCTTCTTTTAATTATAAAAGTGACAGGTTCATCACAAGAAAGGGTGAATGGCTTCTCACCAATACCTGGAAGCCATAGAAATGCAAATTCACCAGCTTCGCATTTCATATCCTTATCTAAAGTAAGAATCATCGTATCTTCACCATAAAACTCAATATTCTCAATTTTCATTTTATGATATTCCATTTTATTCTTATCTGTTAGAAATGATTTGGAAGTTTTAGTTACCTTTTTATCATAATATTCATCTTTCATGGATTGGAAATAATCTGGCCACTGTGCCTGATTTACCATAGCAAGAGCAGAACCAATACCTACTGCATCTGCTCCAGCATGTATCATTTCTTTAACTCTATCACCATCACTTACACCACCCATTGCCAAGAGGGGAACATGAGATGGAATTGCTTCTCTTATCTGTCCAATTGCTTGCAGAGCTCTTTTATATACCCACTCTCCGCTCATACCACCAGCTCCTCCAATAGAATTTTGAAGTATTGGAGTTTTAGAAGCTGAATCAACATGAACTTCGGGTCCGACAGTATTTATAGCAACAATACCATCAGCTCCATTTTCTACACAAGCTCTTGCAATTGAACCGATATTTTGAACATTTGGAGTCAATTTGATCCACAACAGAGATTTCATATCAGGGCATGCTTCTTTGATTTCTTTAACATATTGAGCTGCAATATTTATATCACAACCAATTGATGCTCCAAATCCCGCTGATGCATGAGGACATGAAAAATTTAGTTCCAAAGAATCAGCAATGCAATCAAATTTATTAACAAGAGTTATAAAATCTTCAATGCAATTTGCACTCAGACTTATGTTCAAAAATTTTGTAAGACCTTCATCTCTTAATTTTTTGAGCTGAGGAAAAACAACATCCATTCCAGGATTTCTAAGTCCAACTGAGTTTCCAAAATTACCTAAAGAAGTCTCACAGATAATGGGCTCGCGGTTACCAGGATTATTGCTTACCTGAATGCTCTTTGTGGTAATTATATCAATAGCATCAATTTCAAGATCAAAATATCTGATCATCTTGCTATTTGTGGAGGCAACTCCACTTACTGTTGATAAATATGGTGTCGCTTGAACCTTTGAATGATTGTTTGATAACAAACTGTAGAGTGGGTTGTTTTTATCCATTAAAATTGTACCTTTGTTTCTTCTAATAATTTCGCAATTGATGATGTACACATATCAATCCAGTTCTCAGGAGCTGAACCTTTCTTCCAAGGATGAGTCAGACCACTTGAGCTGTTTATGCGAGCTAAATAAAGAGGATATCCAGTTTTATTTAAAACTTCGATTACATCTGTTGCAGATCCACCTTGAGAGCCAACACCAGGTATCAACATTGGAATCTCCT
This sequence comes from Sphaerochaetaceae bacterium, assembly GCA_023231265.1. Taxonomy (GTDB): domain Bacteria; phylum Spirochaetota; class Spirochaetia; order Sphaerochaetales; family Sphaerochaetaceae; genus Pleomorphochaeta. The sequence continues at coordinate 5,005 of JALNVT010000125.1, read as the reverse complement.
TATCACTGTAATATTGACTGATATCAGATAATTCTTTCATTGAAGTTGCTCCAACAACAGCTCCAAGTCCTTTGTTACCTTCAGACCATTCTACTATTTTAGCACTGACATTCAAGTAAAGAGGTTTTTCATCATCACAGATAAGATTCTGTAAATCCTTGCCTCCAGGATTGCTGGTTCTATTCAAAACATAGATACCTTTTCCTTCCACCTGAAATGGAGAAACAGAATCTGTTCCCATATATGGAGATACAGTTACAGCATCAGTCTTCCAGCAATCGAAGGCCTCAATCTCATAGTTGAGGCTACTTCTTGCTATGTCACCACGTTTTGAATCAAGAATTACTGGGATACCAGGAAAATACTTTTCTAACAGGTCTAATACTTTTGCAAGTGCTTTTGATCCAGTAAAATTCCCTTCTCTTGGTTTATCAAGAGATTGATAATACCCAATATTTGGTTTGAATGCAGATGGAATTAATTTTTTTTCTATCATTTTTTCAAACAACAATTCAAAAAATTCTACCAATTCCATTCCCTCAGGTAATACCTCAAGTTTTGGATCAAGTCCCATGCATGTAATGTTGCCAGTTTTTTTAGCACTATCCAGTAAAGTATCGTTGTAATTCATATCAGCTCCTTATCTTTCTACTTTTGCAAAACCATTCTTCTCGCCCCATCCGAATGGGTCTTCTCTCCATTCAATCAAAGCTTTTGCGTTGCGTTCGTCTACATATCCTGATTGTATTGCTCTTTTTACCATCACATCATAATTCATAATTGTATAGAACTTACAGCTAGGATCAAGAGATTCAAAAGCTGTAACTGATTGAGATAAGCCGTAAGTAAAGATTGCAAATGTATATGGACAAACTCCACCTTCTTCTACTATTGCTTTAACAGCACTTATTGAAGAACCACCTGTTGAAATCAAATCTTCTATTAATAGAACCTTAGCTCCTTCATAACTATGAGAATCACCAAGACCTTCAATTTGCTGTCCAGTCCCATGATCTTTACTGCCTGATCTAACATAACTCATTGGTTTTGCAAGTTTATCTGCAAGAGTTGTAGCATGAGGAATTCCTGCAGTTGATGTACCTGCAATATTGTCAAAATCCTCTCCTAAAGCTTCAATCATCTGAGCAAAAGTATCTGCAATTAAATTTCTAGCTTCAGGGTCAGCTAAAAGTCTTCTGTTATCGTTATAAATCGGCATTCTATATCCAGATGCCCATGTAAAAGGGTTGTTTGGTTGCAATTTAATTGCTCCAAGTTTCAATGCTATATCTGCAAGTCTATCTCCTGCTTCACTTATAATCTGCTCAATTGTTTTCATTTGATTCTCCTTAGTTCTTCTTTTTTACGTTATTCCATATCTCTGTAAAGCTATGATTCTTACCACAGTATATGCATTCATATTTGTTATCACTTGTCTTATGGAACATTGCAGGAACGCCTTCTCCGTTTGCTGGATTGGATATGCAGTTTTCATTTGTACAAGCTAAATCATCAAAGTTATAAATTCTTGGTGGTAATGTTGTTCTGTATTTTTTAACTACTTTCTTATTTTTAATTATATTTAAAGTACAACCAGAAGCAACTGCTGCCAGTCTCTTCAATTCTTTTCTACTGAACTCTATATCACCAGGTCTAAAGATTATACCTTTATATTTATCTTCTTTACCTTGGCTTACCCATTCTCCACCTTTTCCATTGAGCTCCAATACCTTAACAATCAAACTCATGTGCTCTCTGATTTCTTCAGGATTGTCGCCCACTCCAATGTGATCAATTACAATACCATTAGATATAGGATTTACACCTTCACTATATTCTTTTGTTTTGCTTGCATTTTTTGGTTCCACTTCAAAGATATACTCTTCATCCTGGAAGTTCTCTTTAACAACAGGTCTTGTAGGAATGAAATCAGAACCTATAGAACCACCAAGCAATCCTAATAGACATATTCTAGTGTACATACCATTTATTGATTGTCTTTCCCATCCATTCAAACTTGTTTTGTCTAAGAAGGTTGGAATTGTTGGAAACATCTTGTGACGTGGTAGAGGGTGATAAAATTTTGAACCTTCAGGAAGTCTATCCATGAATTCCTTTTTGAAAGTTATTGAAGCTCTCAATTCATCCTGCCTCTTTAAAATTTGTTCGCCCATTCTTTCGAGTTGAGGTCTGGTAAAATACCACTGCTTTGCTACATTACCACTGTTTAAATATTCATCAATTGAAGAATATAGATTAACAGTGAAGCCATTTTCTTTCATAATGAGTAGATATGAATCTGGCATTCCCAGTTCCTTTGGAGCTACTAAATCTACTGTTACATTTTTAAAAATTGAAAGACCCTTAGCTTTTGAATGCACTGTTCTTCCATGAAATAAATCACCAACTAAAGCTACGTGAAGATTGTCATAATTAAAATCATTATCTTCTAAGAAAGTGTACTCGTCTAAAAGTTCCTGTGTTGGATGTTCATGTCTACCATCCCCTGCATTTATAAATGAAGGAACTTTGGTCAATTCATTTCTGTTTGCAAATTCAGCACATTCTTTTGCCAGGTGGGCACAAACCCCTTCAACTTTAGAACGTACAATAAATATTTTATTTGAATAACCAGTTAAAGTATTGAATGTATCTGCGTAACTCTCACCCTTATTGAATGAAGAAGAGCTTGTTGCAAGCTCTGATACTTTTGCATGATGAAATTTTGCTGCGTTTCTGAAAGATTCTTTTGTTCTTGTTGAATCCTCAAGGAAAACCTCATAAATACCGAAGTTTGGATCTTCAAGTCTAAATTTCTGTTGTGCTTCTAAATCTTCTGCTCTAACCGCAGCCTTCAACTCTCTAATTTTACTGAAAAGATACTGTCTCTCTTCAATACTGAAATCCTCAATTACACATAATGATCTTCCAACAAACGCGTTTTTCATTTCTTTTTCTCCAAATAAAAAATATAAGTCCAAAAAAAAATCAGTCTACTAAAAAGACTGATTAACAAATAAATAAAAATAAAGTAAAAGAGAATAATAAGACATTTATAGGATAATTAACATAAGTTTTTTTTCTTATACGTGGTTTTATCATGGTCTCTCCCCGAATATTTTTAACGAACATTAACCAAATTTTTGATTAATGTCCAGTACCTAACGCAAAATAATTCAAAGCAGTCCTATTGGATATCTTAATTTTCAATTAATTAATTTTCAATAGGACAGCATTTAAACTACTATTTAAAACAAAATAATTATTTACATAATATATATTTATTCTATTTATACTTATTCTTTTGGATTCTTTCCAAAAGCATCTCTATCATTTTCCAAATCATCAAGAATTGAATCATAAGAAAGATTTTCATTTACTTTTTCTCCAGTAGAATTGAAGTTTACCTTTGAATACTGCAATGCATCAGCAACAACTTTCTGGAAATATTCAGATGCTGTTGAAGCTTCTTCAGATAAATTGAGAGTATTTTTAACTGGAGCATATTTTTTCTGACTGCTGAAGAAAGCATCTCTTTTTCCTCTTTCTGCAAGATTGGCTTTATATTTTTTATTTGCTAGTCTCTTTGCTTTGGACTTAGACATATATTTAACTTTTCTCTTCTTACCATCAGTATAAGCATCATAGGCATAGCTATAAGAACTCTTTCCATATCCATGTCCGTAGCCATATTTTCCACCAAAGCTACCATGATCACCAGTAGATGGAACAAAACCATTGAAGATGACACCACCAATTCTATCATGAACAACATTTAAGTTTTCAAGTAGCTCTTTCAATTCATCTTTGGTTGTGACAGCAAATCTTGTATTCAACAAAACAGTATCACTCATCTTACCAATAGCAATTACTTCTGCAGCATAATCAATAGGAGGAGCATCAATCAATATATAATCATAGTTGGCTCTCAATACATCCATCATATCTTTAATCAGTGGGTGAGCTAAAATAGATGATGGGACCTGTGGTCTGTGACCAACAGGAAGAACATTCAAAGTTGGAACATTATCAATTGGTTGGACAATGACCTCTTCAAGTTTCTTTTTACCTAAAATTACTTCAACCATACCTATCTTTGATTTGGTGTATCCAAATCTTGATAATACAGACGGCATTCTAAAGTCACCATCGATAATTATAACCTTTGATCCCATCTGTGCCAAACACATACCAATATTAGAAATTATGGTACTCTTACCACTGCTGACATCACATGAAGTTATTGAAATTACCTGGTTATTAATCAAATTCTTTCCGTAAATCAGATTTGATGTGATGGACATATATTTTTCAGACTCGAGAGCAGTAGGATTGTTATAAACATATATTGCCGGATGTTTGATTTTTTTAGCTTTCTCCTCTTCAGATTTCACTTCTTCTTCTTCAATTAATGGAATCCAGCCAAGAAGAGGAATCTCACTACCAACAATCTTTTTTACATCCTCTCTCGTATTTAGGGCATTATCGCGGATGTTTGCAATGATACACATCAAGAAACCAAGAGCCATACCCAAAAGTACAGCAACAGCCATTATCAGTAGCTTATTTGGAGAAACAGGAATGAGAGGAAGAATAGCCGCATCAATTACAGTTACATTACCAGATACAGCTGCTTCTGTTAATTTAACCTGTTCCAGCATTGATCTCAAATCAACACCTACAGTTTGAAGTACAGTTACGTTTCTTTCAAGATCAGTTACCTTTCTTTCAATCAATGGAAGTTGGTCTAGCTCATCATTGTAGACCTTAGATCTCTCTTCAAGTGCTTGAAGTTCAATATCATCCTTTATGATCTCTAAAGCAGCCTTGCCATATTCAACAATGATTTTATTTGTATAAGCATCACCATCACTATATTTCATAAGTTGCAAATTGATAAGATCAAGCATCTTATTGCTTGCACTATTTTTTGTGCTAATAAGATTGGATGTTCTTGTGCTATCCCCAGATACAGTTGAAGTACCTGTTGTAGAGGATCCTGTTG
>JALNVT010000124.1 GCA_023231265.1 Sphaerochaetaceae bacterium | reverse complement strand
CAGGATAGCAGCAAAGATAGAACTTCAGTTGTGAAGATGCCAACTTTCGCTTCCACACCAACTGTAACAGTTATGGATCCTGCAGTTTACAATGAAATGAGAGCTGATTTGAGAGAGAGTGCAATAAACGATATTCTTGATATGATTGATTGATATCTCAGATAACAAATAAAAAAAAAGGGCAACTTCAAATTGCTCTTTTTTTTATGCTCTTGGGATATCATTTAAAATCTAATGATTCTTAAGATCAATATGTATCTGGATACTCTCGTCTCTCTCCATCAAGTGTTTCAAGAACCCATCTGTTTCCAACATGCTCTTTTACATAGCAATCAGAGAGTGGAACCTTTCCTCCGCCTTGTGGAAGATCACTTACAAAATTGGGCATTGCAAGCCCCGAAACTCTCTTTCTTAGTTCTCTTTCAATCTTTATTGTATCTCCCAGATTAACTCTGAGATGTGCTGTTCCTGATACAAGATCTCCTTGAAATACATAATAAGGTTTGATTCTATTGAACAGAAGTTTGTTGCATAGCTCCTCTTGAACATCAACATCATCATTCACGCCTTTCAACATCACTGTTTGGTTCAAAGCAGGAATTCCCATATCAATGAATTTTGATATTGCCTCAATAGATTTCTCACATAGCTCTCTTGGATGATTTACCTGAGTGAGTAAATAAAAAGGAGCAGTGCTGTGCTTCTTCAAGATTGAAAGCAGTTCATCATCAATTCTTTCAGGAGCTGTGATGACCATGCGTGTGCATATACGCATTATCAATTTGGGACTTCTCTCTCTGAATGTTTTTATCAAGAAATCAAGTTGCTTGTTTGAAAGAGTGAGTAGATCTCCACCTGTTAGAAGGATCTCAGTTACCTCAGGATGATCTTTAACATATTCTGCAGCCTCAACTATCTCTTTCTCAGTTGCAGGTCCCACCATGTTCCCTGTGAAGCGTCGTCTGAAACAATGACGGCAGTACATCGGACAGATATCAGTTGTAAGAAAAGCTACTCTGCTTTTGTAGCGGTGTACCAACCTATTGGTGATGGAGTGATTGACCTCTGCAAGGGGGTCAATGTATTCCATATTCTCTTCAACTTCCTCGAAGGATGTTGGGAAAACTTGCTTTCTGAGAGGGTCATCTGGATCATTTTCATCTATCAGTGATAGATAGTGGGAGGTAATGGATATGGGTAAGCTGTTGTTACCTCCAGAATAAGAAGATTCAGCTTCAGTCAATTTAAATGACTGTTTCAATTGTTCAAAACTAGTTATATTTATCTTCATACGGATATTTTTACTTTATTATTCCATTTAAGTCCATCATTTTAAATATTTTATTTTTATTTTACGAAAAGCATGATAATATATAACCATTAATTATAAATAAGAAGGTTTTTTATGGGTAATGAAAAGAAGAAAGGTTTGAAAGGGTACTACCTGACGACGTTTTTGATAGGGTTAGGTTTTTTCACCATGGGACTTATGGATCCTCTGTATGACACATATGTTCCAATTTTTCTCTCCAGATACATAGATTCTAATGGTGTCATTGGCTCTATTATGACACTTGATAATATTGTTGCAATATTTATGATTCCTATCTTCAGTGCTATGAGTGATAGGACAAGAACTAGAATTGGCAGAAGAATGCCATACATAATCACATTGCTTCCTCTGACTGCAGTATGTTTTGGATTGATTCCTTTTGCTGCTATGTATGCTCTCTGGGCTCTGATAGCTCTTGTATTCTGTTTGAATTTCTTCAAGCAGGCAGTAAGAGGACCTGTTGTTGCTCTCATGCCTGATATGATTCCTGGTGAGCTCAGATCTGAGGCAAATGGTGTTATAAACACAATGGGTGGTGTTGCAACCATCGTTGGTACTGTTGGTCTTGCTCGTTTCATGGATGTTAAAATAAACTACCATGGTGTTCCAACTGACAATATATTGGCTTTCCCATTTGCAAGTATTCTTGTTATTGTTGCAGTTATTCTTCTGTTTATCTTTGTAAAAGAAAAGAATGGTAGTTTCACAGAGGAAGAGAAAGAAGAAAAAGCTCCTATCATGAAGTCCCTCAAGGTTATATTCCATGAAAGAGATAAGAGTGCACTGCACATTCTTCTTTCATTGCTTTTCTGGTTCATTGCTTATCAGGGAGTTCTTCCTTTTGTAGGAAAATACAGTGTTGAAGTACTCAATACTTCATCAGGTACCGCAGCTCTTGCAGCAGGTATGGTTGGTATAGCTTATGCAATATTTGCAATTCCTTCTGGTAAAATTGCACACAGGCGTGGTAGAAAGAAAACTATAAGATTCAGTTTGATTGCTTTGGTGATTGTTTTATCCATGATTTACTTACACAGTCAATTGACACTCTCATGGTCACAGAGCGCAAGACAGTATTCTTTCTGGGCTCTTCTGTTCTTGTTTGGAATTTTCTGGGTAAGTGTTGTTACCAATTCATTCCCAATGTTGTGGCAGATGGCAGACTACAAAACAATGGGGATCTATACTGGTCTTTATTACTTCTTCAGCCAACTGGCATCAATTATATCACCACCAATTACAGGTGCATTCATTGATTGGTTTGGTTTTCCATCACTGTTCATCTTTGCAGCAGCAAACATGTTGATTGCATTCTTCTTGATGGCTGGTGTTGATAGAGGTGAACCTGAAGATGATCCAATTGCATTGGATACTGAAGCGAATTAATTTAATAGTTAAGTTGGATTAATTATTAAATTGTTTATATATCTGAGAAGCTATCATTCAATCTTCATTGGTTGGGTGGTAGCTTTTATTTACAATAATGAAAGAAAGAGATGATTTGGGCACAAAAAAAACAGGCTCTATAGAACCTGTTTGACAAATAAAAATAGTTGATTAGCTGTTAACTCTTTCAATGTATTCTTTTGTCTCAGTATTGACTCTAATTTTTTCACCTTTTTTGATGAAGATAGGGCATTTTACTTTAAGACCACATTCAGTTGTTACATATTTTGTAGCACCTTGAACTGTATCACCTTTGATTGCTTCTTCAGCTTCTTCTACAAGGTAAACTACTTTTGGTGGTAGTTGAAGGTCTAATAATTCTGATTCCCAGAAAGTACATCTGTAAGTTTCGCCATCTTTTAATAGTAATTCATAATCAGGGAAAGCACTCATTGGAACTTCGATCTGGTCATATGTATCTGTCATCATTAGGTGGAAATTTTCACCATCATTGTAAAGATACTGACAGTCGCGATCATCTACAGTAATTTCTTCTGCGTTATCTTGAGTTTTCATTGTTTCAGCTAAAATTTGACCTGAACCTGGGTTTCTCAATTTTAAACGAACGAATGCTGATCCTTTACCTGGATTTACGAATTCACGGTCGATACAAACGAAAGGCTTGCCTTTAATTAGAAGTGCTGTACCTCTTTCAATTTGACCTGCTTTAATCATGGTATATACTCCATATTATAGATTTGAATTTAATTTTCAATGTATGATATCAGAAAAGGGAAAGAAAATCACCCCCTCAATGTTAGGTATATTCATTTGACTCATCAACAATCTATCCATACCAATGGCAACACCACTGCATTGTGGAAAGTTCTCAAATAGTGAGGCAAAATCTAAATCAACATCAGGAATAACTGTGCCAGTCTCTGATCTCTCACGAACCAGTTTGGCATATTCTTTTCTGTAATATTCCTCTATTTTCTCTACATCTTTCAATTCATCATAGCAATTTGCAACCTCATTGCCTCCCATATACATCTCCCATCGTCTTTTATAGGGACCATCATCATAGTTTGTCGCAAGACAGTCTATTTGAGATGGATACTTATCAAGGACCAGAGGTCTGTCCTGTGGTAGGTTGGGTTCCACAAATGTTAAGAATATTCTGTTAAAAGTTTGCTCCCAGGACTCTCTGCCTTGAGATTCACTCAAGCCAAGCTTGAGTGCCTTTTCATACAGAGCTCTTTGAGATTGGCACTTATCTAGATCTATATCACAGTACTTCTTCATAGCTTCATTTACGCTCATGACTCGAAAAGGAGGCAGGGCATAATCAGGTGCATCAGGAAGATGGGTCTCATTGATCAACTCTTCAGTCAATTTAATTGAATCCTTCTCATCCATTCCCACACTGTAGTATTCAAGCATTGAAAACTCAATGTTGTGAATTCTACCTAACTGCTCGCTGTTTCTGAAGCAATGAGAGAACTCATAAATTGAACCAGAGCCCTGCGCTATCAAACGTTTCATATACACCTCAGGAGATGGAATAAGATACAGGTCTTTGGAACCCATAAATTCATTTCTGAATGTAGTTGAAAAGTTTTCGATTGTAGGTTCGGGTATCAAGTCCGGAGATAGAGTTGGTGTATCCACTTCTAGGTAGTCTCTACCGTCGAAGAAGGACCTGATTGATGAGTACATTTTGGACCTGGATCTTGCTGCGTTTAATTTATCTTCAATATTCATAACAGATAGAGATATTATAGCTTAATCTTTTTCATTTCAATACTTATTGAATTAATTGTATTTTTATATCCCTAAAATATTGCTTCAATTGACTCAAAATTTGAGGTAAATTGAAAAAGAATTGAATATAAAGAAGTTGTTTGATAGGATTTAGAAGAACAAAGTGCAATATCATCCCATGCGTATGTCAAAATTAATGTAAAAGCTCAGATTATGTCTTTTGTAGATAAGAGATTAATGTGTATTTTGATATTTTATTGCTACCTTGTTAAAAAGATAGTTGTTATTATTGCTATTTTAATCCTCTATGCATATAATCGCACATATGGAAACCTATAATACAGATGATATAATATTTGCTCTAGCTACAGGCTGGAACCAAAGTGCAATTGCAGTAATCAGAGTCAGTGGACCAGAATGTTTGAAACACGTAGCAGAATGTTTCTCACGTCCTAAAAGTTTGATGAATGCCAAAAATGCAACTATGGTACACGGATATCTTGTATCAGAAAATAAAAATAAAATTGATGAAGTAGTTTGTGCTGTCAATACAGAAGGGCATGGATATACAAAACAGGAAGCTGTAGAGATATCATGTCACGGGTCCCTTGCAGTAATAAAAGCTATTCTAGAAGAATTGGCAAAACATGGAATGAGACAGGCCAAAGGTGGAGAGTTCACATTGAGAGCATTCTTAAATGGTGCTCTGGACCTCACTCAAGCTGAAGCTGTCCATGAACTTGTTACATCTCAAAGTCAGATGGAAAGAGCACTGGCGCTTGGTCGTCTTGAAGGCTCTCTTCATGATAGAATTGAAGAATTGAAACAGCAACTTCTTAAAGTCATGACTGTTATTGAGATTCAACTTGATTACGCAGAAGATGAAATTGATGATTTTGACTTCCCTTCAAGTGACCTTGAAGAAGTGATAACAGGCATAAAAAACCTTGAAGGTACATATGAAACAGGTCGTCTGTATGGGCAAGGTATAAAAGTTGTACTCGCTGGTAGCACAAATGCTGGTAAGAGCTCACTGTTCAATCTTCTGCTGAAACAAAAAAGAGCGATCGTTTCTGAAATACAGGGAACAACTCGTGATTATATAGAAGCAAGCACTCAAATAATGGGTGTTCCATTGAGATTGTTTGATACAGCAGGTCTCAGAAAGAGCAATGATTCAATTGAAAATGCTGGTATTGAGAAAACAAAAGAGCTCATTGATATGGCTGATGTTATTCTCTACCTCGTAGATGGTGCTGAAGAGGAAAGTGTCATTGATAAAAGCATTCATGACAATGAAAAAACAATCCTTGTTTATACAAAGAGGGATTTAAGAGAAAGAGAAGGCCTTTCAATCAGCACAATAACTGGTGAAGGTATAACAGAATTGTTTGAAGCAATAATAAACAAAACATCTGCATCACTTCTTATAAGTGATGATTCAAAGGTAATTGTTGAATCAGAGAGACAGCATGGTCTCTTGCTTGAGGCTCTTGCATCATTGAATGAAGCAGAGGCTCTGCAGAAACAAGATATTGGATTGGATATTGTTGCAGTTGAATTGAATTCAGCACTGACATCCCTTGGTGGATTGACTGGTGAAATAACACAAGATGACGTCCTAGATAAAATCTTTGGCGATTTCTGCGTAGGAAAATAGGATATATTATGGATTTTGATACCATTGTAATTGGTGGAGGCCATGCCGGAATTGAGGCATGCCTTGCACCTGCACGTATGGGCTTTAAGACTTTGCTCATAACACAGAATTTAGATGCAATTGGACGCCTTTCTTGTAACCCTGCCATTGGTGGACTTGCAAAAGGTAACATTGTAAGAGAGATAGATGCTTTGGGTGGTGAGATGGGTCACTTGATTGACAGCACCATGATTCAATACAGGATTCTCAATAGAAGAAGAGGTCCCGCTGTTCAGTCACCAAGAGCACAGGCTGATAAATTTGAATACTCTGCTCTTGCCAAACGAACTGTAGAGTTGCAGCCAAACCTCTCTTTATTCATGGATACAGTTGTAGATTTGATAATTGATGAAGATACCAAGATTGTAAGTGGTGTTATAACAGAACGTGGACACAAAATCACATCAAAAACTGTTGTGCTGACCACAGGAACATTCATGGAAGGTCGAATTTTCATTGGTGAATATGATTCTCCATGTGGTCGTCTTGGTGAGGTTGCAGCAATTGGTCTTGGAACCAATCTAAGAAAACATGGATTCACTCTTGGAAGAATGAAGACTGGTACTCCAGCACGTATCAAAAAAAGCTCAATCGACTTTTCAAAGTGTGAGGAGCAACCAGGTGATGATCCAATGCCATTCTCATTTGATTATGAATCAGTGGACAGACCATCAATTCCTTGTTTTATAACTTGGACAAATGATAAGACACACGAGATAATCAGAAAGAACATACAGAAATCTCCTTTGTATGGCGGTAAGATTGTAGGAAAAGGTCCTCGTTACTGTCCATCAATTGAAGACAAAGTTGTGCGTTTCCCAGATAGAGAGCGTCACCAGATATTCATCGAACCAGAAGGTGCAAACACAGAAGAGATGTACTTGAATGGTCTCTCATCATCACTTCCTGAAGATGTTCAAAATGCATTCATGAGAACATTACCTGGCCTTGAAAATGCCGAGGTAATGAGACCTGCATATGCTGTTGAATATGATTACATTGATCCTCTGCAGTTACTGCCTTCCTTGGAATGCATCAACAACAGAGGTCTGTTCATTGCTGGACAGACCAATGGTACAAGTGGTTATGAAGAAGCAGCTTGTCAGGGATTGATTGCAGGTATAAATGCAGCTCAGAAATTGAAAGGTGAGGAACCACTTATTTTATCAAGAGCTGAGAGCTACACCGGTGTTCTTATTGATGACCTTGTAACTAAGGGAACAAAAGAGCCTTACAGAATGTTCACATCTAGAGCTGAATACAGACTTAACATGAGACATGATAGCTGTGATCAAAGATTGCTGCCTAAAGGTCATGCAGTAGGACTTCAATCTCAAGAAAAACTTGAGATTCTT
>JALNVT010000123.1 GCA_023231265.1 Sphaerochaetaceae bacterium | reverse complement strand
TCTAGTTCTATCTTTTTCAATACCTAAGTAATCAAGCATTGAAAAAAGAAGTGTCATTCTACGACGTGTGTAATAGTTACCAGTTATGTAGTGACAATCGCCTGGGTGACAACCACATATGATGACACCATCAGCTCCACGTTGGAATGCTCTCAATATGAACATAGGGTTTACTCTACATGAACAAGGAACTCTAACAATCTTAACATTTGAAGGATAAGTTGAGCGGTTTGTTCCAGCTAAGTCAGCACCAGCGTAAGAACACCAGTTACAACAAAATGCTACAATTTTTGGTTCAAAGTTTGTTTCTGTTTTTTCTTCTATAGACATAAAGCATCTACCTCCGCCAAGATTTGTTTGTTTGAGAATCCAAATAGATCCATAGCACCAGATGGACATACAACTGTACATGCACCACAGCCTTGACAAACTGCAGGGTTAACAGATGCAACTCTTCTAACTAGAGTTGTTCTATCAGGCATTCTGAAATCTTTTTCTTCATATGTAATTGCGCCATAAGGACAAACATTTGCACATTGAGAACAACCATTACACATGTTTTCATCACTGTGAGCAACACAAGGGTTTCCTTGAAGTTTATCTTTAATCAACAATCCAATAGCTTTAGATGCTGCTGCACCTGCTTGAGCTACTGTCTGAGGAATATCTTTAGGACCTTGACAGGCACCTGCTAAGAACACACCAGCTGTTGGTGATTCAACAGGTCTAAGTTTAGGATGAGATTCTGTGAACCAGTCATCATTATCCATACTTGCTGTTAATTTCTGTGCCAATGGTTTTGCTGACTTATCTGGTTCCATTGCTGCAGCCAAAACAAGTAAGTCTGCTTCAATATGAAGCTGTTCATTCATCAATAAATCAGATGCTTGAATCTGCAAGTTACCATTGCTCATAGGAACAACCTTACCAATGGCACCCTTGATGTAGTGAACATGATATTTCTCTACAGCTCTTCTGTAGAATTCATCAAATCCCTTACCAGGTGATCTTACGTCTGTATAGAATACATAAACATCAGTATCTGGATATTTTTCTCTTGTAAGCATTGCATGTTTTGCAGTGTACATACAGCAGATACCAGAACAATAGGTCTTACCACGGCCAGATGTATCACGAGAACCAACACACTGTTGGAAAACAATAGTTTTAGGATGCTTGCCATCTGAAGGTCTCAATACAGTTCCTTTTCCAGGTCCTGTTGCACTCATCAATCTTTCATATTCCAATGAAGTTACAACGTTTGGTGAATTGTCATATGCATATTCATCAAAATTATGTAAAGAAATTGGTTTGAATCCTGTTGATACAATGATTGCACCATATTTCTTTTCTTCAATTGAATCTTTATCTTCATAGTTAATTGCATCAGCTGGACATACGGTAGCACATAGACCACATTTTCCTTTCTGTATCATCAAACAGTTGTCTGCATCTATTGTTGCAACCAGAGGAACTGCTTGAGGGAAGGTAATGTTGATTGCTGTATGAGGAGCAAGATTTAAGTTGAATGGATCTGGTACTTTTTTTGATGGACATTTTTGAATACAAAGTCCACAACCTGTACATTTATCAGGGTCAACATATTTAGCTTTGTGTTTGATTTTAACAGTAAAGTTACCTACATAGCCTTCAATTGTATCCACTTCACTTTTTGTTACCAATGAAATGTTCTCATGTTGTTCACAATCAACCATCTTTGGAGTCAAAATACATGAAGCACAGTCAAGTGTTGGGAAGGTCTTATCAATCTGTGTCATTGTTCCACCGATTGTTGCTTCTCTTTCAACTATGTCTACTTTAAATCCTGCATCAGCAATATCAAGAGCAGCTTGCATACCTGCAATACCACCACCAATTACCAAAGCTCTTTTATTTACATCACTTGAACCTGGAGTTAAAGGAGTGTTCAAATGAACTTTAGCTACAGCTGCACGAGCTAGAGCTACAGCTTTCAAAGTTGCCTCTTCTCTATTTTTATGAACCCAAGCATCTTGCTCACGAATATTTGCCATTTCTAACAAGAATGAGTTCAATCCAGCTTTATCAGCAGCTTTTCTGAATGTCTTCTCATGCATTCTTGGAGAACAAGAACAGATAACAACACCAGTTAAGCCCAACTCTTTAATCTTATCAATAACTAAGTTTTGACCAGATGAAGAACACATGAATTGATAGTCTGTTGAATAAACAACACCTGGTTCTTTACCTAAAGTCTCAGCTACTTTTTTTACATCAACTGTAGCACTTATATTTGTACCACAGTGACAAACAAAAACACCTATTTTTTGCATCTCAATTCCTTATTTTGTGTATTTACGGAAAGCAGTTGTAATAGCCTGTTGTGGCATGCCTTCTGTAAGTTTCTCAACAATCTGATCTGGTTTTAGATGATTATTTTCTTTTTGTCTAACAGCCTCAAGTCTAATAGCTTCAACCAATTTTCCAGGTTCTACACCACGAGGACAACGTTCAACACAAGCAAAGCAGTTCAAACATAGATATAAAGATGATGATTTCATTAAAACATCAAGTTTATCATTCTCAACCATGTTTACAAACTGATGAGGATGGTATTCCATTAAATCGTAATTTGGACAAGTTGCTGTACATTTACCACAGCGCATGCATTTACTTACATCAACGCCACTGTTTCTCTGTACTTGCTCTGATAATAATTTATTTTTATCCATTATTTAAAACACTCCTTCTCTCTAAGTCCTAAAGCATGTGCCAACAATTCTGTGAAATAATAAATTGGTGTCTTCTCACTTAATGAATTTTGCATCAAATTATACTGACAAAGAGGACATGCTGTGATCAAGAAATCAGCTCCCATATCTTCAGCATTCAATAAGATCTTTGAGGTATTGCGACCAGCAGCATCTGTATCTTCTAAGATTGTATAACCGCCACAGCATTCGTTTCTCATGTTATAAATTACAGGAGTTCCACCCAAAGCTTTGATGAAATCTTCCATAATTTTAGGATTTTCAGGATCATCAAATTGCAGTACCTTACCAGGTCTCAACAACAAACAACCATAATAAGCGCCAACTTTTTTGCCTTTCAAAGGAGCCTTAACTGCCTCTTTTACTTTGTCAAAGCCAACTTTGTCTCTCAATACTTCTAAGAAATGATAAACTGATGTCTCACCTTTGTAAGGTTCATCAAGTTTCAAGTAATTGTTTACCTTCATCTGCATATCAGAATCTTCAATCATTGCATTGTTTGTCTGCTTGATTACGTTGTAACAAGCAGAACATAAAGTAACTAAATCCTGTTCAGATTTTTTAGCGTCATCTAATGCTCTAACTGATGAAAGTTTTGTAACAATTTCATCTTTTCCTGAAGTGTACTGACCACCACAACACTGCCAATCAGTAATTTCTTCTAGTGTGAAACCTAAAGCTTCTGCACTAATTCTGCCGCATTCATCAAGTTCCTTTGCAGTGTTCTTTAATGTGCAACCAGGATAATAACTATAAACCATATTACTCACCTTTTTTTTAAGTTAGACCATCTGTTCAGGGTGGAATACTTCATCGAATTTCTCAGCACTCAAAAAGCCCAAAGCAACACATGCTTCCTTCAAGGAGATGTTTTCTTCATATGCTTTATGAGAGGTTTTTGCAGCATTTTCATAACCAATGTAAGGGTTAAGTGCTGTTACCAACATAAGAGAGTTGTGTAAATTATAATGCATCTTTTCTTCATCAGCTTTGATACCAACTGCACAGTTTTTATTGAAAGAAACCATACATTCGGAAAGGAGTCTTGCTGATTGTAAGAAGTTATAAGCTGTAACTGGCATGAATACGTTCAATTCAAAGTTACCTTGGCTTGCTGCCATTGAAACAGCTGTATCGTTACCAATAACCTGTACTGCTACCATTGTAACTGCTTCACATTGAGTTGGGTTTACCTTACCAGGCATGATTGAAGATCCAGGTTCGTTTGCAGGAATTGTGATTTCACTGAGACCATCACGAGGACCACTTGCAAGCCATCTTACATCGTTTGCAATTTTCATTAGATCTGCTGCCAATGCTTTCAAAGCACCATGAGCAAATACAATTTCATCCTTACTTGTTAAAGAGTGGAATTTGTTTGGTGATGTTATGAAATCCTTTCCTGTTAGTTCTGCAATTTTAGCTGCCACTGCTACATCAAAGCCTTTTGGAGCATTGAGGCCTGTACCAACAGCTGTTCCACCTAAAGCAATTTCTTTAAGAGGTTTTAGAGCCAACAAGATCAATTCTTTATCTCTTTCAAGAGAAGCTCTCCAACCACTGATTTCTTGAGAGAAAGTGATAGGAGTTGCATCCTGTAGGTGTGTTCTACCACATTTAACGTTGTGGTGATTTACCTTTTCAAGTTCTTTGAATGTATCAACCAAACCATCAATTGCAGGAATGACTTTATCTTCCAATACAAGAACAGCACTGATGTGCATTGCAGTTGGGAATGTGTCATTTGAAGACTGACTCATGTTTATATCATCATTTGGGTGCAAGATCTTCTCACCAGCTATTTCATTACCACGATTTGCAACAACTTCATTAGCATTCATGTTTGATTGAGTGCCACTTCCTGTCTGCCATACAACGAGTGGGAAATGCTTTAAAAGCTCTCCTGAAATCACTTCGTCACATGCTTTAGAGATAGCATCTACTTTTTTATCTGTCATCACTTGAGGTTTCAAGTCTGCATTTGCTAATGCTGATGCTTTCTTCAAATAACCAAAAGCTTTAACAATTTCTTCTGGCATTGTTTCAATACCAACTCCAATGTTGAAGTTTTCATGACTTCTTTCGGTTTGAGCACCCCAATAAACATCTTTAGGTACTTTTACTTCACCCATTGAATCATGTTCGATACGATATTCCATTTTTATTCCCCTTTTATTCGAAATCTAAGCTAGAAATTACTTCTTTTAAGCAGTTTGCGCTATGCTGTAATGATTTAACTTCTTCTTCTGTTAATGGAGCTTCAAGTTTGCCCTCTACACCATTACGACCAACTATGTTCAAAGTACTTAGACATACATCATCAATTCCGTATTCACCATTCATCATAGTTGAAACACTCATTGCACTGTCACTACCACTTAAAATAGATCGACATAGGTGTGTTACTGAAATTGCTACTGCAAAGAATGTAGCACCCTTACGAGCGATGATTTTACCACCGGATGTTCTGATATATTTTTCAACTTCTGCATGGTCTAAATCTGGAACAATCTGTTCTTTGTTGCTCAATGCATCTTTGTAATCATCGATTGGAATGTTGGAAATATTAGCTAAAGACCAAGGAACAAATGAGCTATCACCATGTTCACCAAATACATAAGCATGTACTGATTTTTGAGATAGTGAGTAGTATTCTGCTAGTCTTGCTCTCAAACGAGCTGTATCTAATAGAGTACCAGAGCCTAAGATGTGGTTGTTAGGGATGTCTGAATATTTGTAGAACTGATAAGTTAGGATATCAACTGGATTTGCAACCAATACATAAATTGCATCAGGAGCATATTTTGAAATCTGAGGAATAACTGATTTCATGATATCAACGTTCTTTTGAGCTAATTCCAAACGAGTTTGACCAGGTTTTCTAGCTACTCCACTTGTAATAACAACGATATCAGAACCAACAGCATCTGCATAACTACCAGCATATATTGAAACTGGATCACAGAAAGGTGTTCCTTGTCTGATGTCCAAAGCTTCTCCTAATGATTTTTCTACATTAATATCAATCATTACGATTTCTGCTGCTAAACCAGTTACAGTCATAGTATAAGCTATTGTTGCTCCAACACTTCCAGAACCAATAATAGTAATTTTATTGCTCATGTTAATCTCCTAAAGTTTACATCTCATTTATAGCGTAAACAAATCACATAAAACGTATATTTAAAAGTCTTTATTTTTTGTTCAATTGACGTCAAAAAATATTTCTAGACTCTCAGTTTCTTTATCAATAAATATATCAAAACAAGTTCTTTATGTTAATACAAAATATCGATAAAAATAAATTAATATCGATTGAAATGCTCATTTTTCAGCTCATTTTTAATAATTTTTAATTTTCACTATTTTGTTATTTATTTATCTGTTAAACAATTAAGTAATGTGTTAGTTTTAGCTAATTCAATAAACTTTTATATATAAAAGTTTATTGATTACCTGTATCAACTAATTAGTATTATCGATAATCTAAGGGAGTTATGCGACATATTTTACATAACTGGACCATTTTTTAATGGACCTGATCTTCCTTTGGACAAATAAAAATATATATTTACTGCTGTTGAAATAGGCTGTAGAGATTTGTTTTTTTCCTAATAATATATTACACTGTATATATAAGGTTTCAGAATAACAATTTTTTAAGATTAATTATCTCATTCCAAGAGTGTTATCAAATGTTAATTCATGATTTTTATTAAATCACTTTTTGAGGTGTTGGCAAAAAATAGTCTATTTGATATATTGAAGCGTACTTAAAATATAACCCAATTGGATTAAATAACATTATTTTTCCTTTTTTTATTCAAAAATGTTTGCTTTTACATTCATTTTGACTACCTTAGTACTAGTTCAAACAATTTTGTTTGTGTATAATCGTCTAGGTTATAGTTTTAGTTAACATAAAACTTTAGCAAGTCCTATGACTTGCATTTGATAATTACTATTAGGTCAAAGCGACCGAAAAGGAAGAAGATAGCATGATATCTGATAAGAAAATCAAGGAAACAGAAAATTCCTCAGTCGAGTTGTCCATTACATTGACAGCACAATCCGTTGAAGATGCTTATAAAGCTCTAATTACAAAGTACTCAAAAGACATTGTAATTAAAGGTTTCAGAAAAGGTAAAGCACCACTTAAATTAGTTGAAAACAAGTACGGTGAGATGATCCGTGAAGAAGCAACTTTCAACTTAATTGAAGAAGACTTAAAAACTGCTTTAGATGAAGTAGAAGATAAGTACAAACCTTTAGCTTATTCAACACCAGAATTGAAAGACGAAAAATCTTTAGTACCTTTCAAAGCAAACGAAGATGTAACTTTCACAGTTTCTTATGATGTACTACCACAATTCGACCTTCCAGAATACAAAGGCTTAGAGATTGAAGTACCTACTGCTTCAGTATTGAAAGCAGATGTAGAAGCAGAAATTGAAAAACTTCGTCAACAGAACGCTTTAATTGTATCAAAAGATACAGCAGCAGAAAAAGGTGATATCGTAACAATTGACTTTGCTGAATTGAACAGCGATGGTAAGTACGATAGAAACGATTTCACTGTAACAATCGGCCAAACTCCTACTTTCTTCAACTTAGATGAAGACTTAATTGGTATGAAAGCTGATGAAGAAAAGACAGTTACAAAAGAATTAGCAAAAGATTTCGCTGATGCTGATTATGCAGGTAAAACTGTTGAAATCAAGATCACAATGAAAGCTGTTAAATTCAACGATGTTCCAGAAGTAGATGATGAATTTGCTCAGGATGTCAGTGAAGATTACAACACAGTTGATGATTTGAAAGCTGGCGTTAAGAAGACACTTAAAGAAAGAGCTGATGCTAGATTGAACGATCTTAGATATCAGG
>JALNVT010000122.1 GCA_023231265.1 Sphaerochaetaceae bacterium | reverse complement strand
TTCTGTACTTTTGGTCTGCAGTAACATAAAAATCCCTCTTGCTAACAGATAAAATCAATTAGCAAAGGGACTTAAAGAGAAAATTAATTAGGCTCTAACCCACATATAGGTTAGAAGACCCAAAAATATAAATATAACTTTCATTGTAATTTAAAGTATATTTAATATTGATTTAGTTCAAAGAGAAACTCATGATAACTGGTTGATGGTCACTGAATGCATAGCCATTTTCGATGTTTTTAGCTGTGGCTTTTACATTATCTGTTACAAGAAAACCATCAATAACTGTTGAATAATTTACACCTTTTTCATAAGGAATATCTGTGGTTCTGCAGGTAGCAACTTCAAATCTATTGGAGGCTTTAACAATATGAAAACATTCTGCTAAATCTTTATCATCTAAAATGTTTACCCATTCTGGGAATTCTTGTTGAGTCTCAAAAGCATTGGCAACATCAGTTCCAAGGGCGTGATTGAAATCTCCTCCAATTATTACATAATTTCCTTTTTCATATTCTTCCTGAGCATAGGAATTCAAAAGTTCTAATTGTTTTGCTCTTATTATTCCACCTTTATCGTAAGCGCTCATATGAGAGTTAATCAAAGAAAGAGTTTTTCCATTATCTACCTGTATGAAAGAGACTGAAAAACATCTATCTAAATCAAAATATTTAGCAGGGAAAGAGTTTGATACCGGATAACTTTTTCTGATTGCTTCTTTTATATCTGCATCACTGAATGTTAGAAGTCCTGCATTTGCAATTCCATGTGGATCTGTAATTGGCACTATTGCATAGCTACTGTGAAAGTTAACAGCAAAGTCACTTGCCATATCATCAAAATTATCTTTTGCCATTTCAACCTGATTTATTCCATAACTTCTTGTACTGTCAGTATCAACTTCTTGCATCAAAATGAAGTTAGGATCCAATAAAGCTATTTGATCAATAACACCATTGGTATTTTTCAATACATCCTCTTTGCTGAAAGCTCTTCCATATTTACCTTGAACCTTTGTCCCATCTTTCATGACTCCTGTATCCATAAAGAAACTGTAGGAAGGACTGTAGGCACCAAATCCAATGTTGTAAGTCAATGCTGTATATGTTTTCCCTGCTTCAAGGGAACTTAATGTAGATTGAGATGTTTGTATTTCTAATTGTTGATTATCTTCTATTCTGGAATATTGTAGTACGACATAGAGAACATATACGGCAGCTACAATAAGAGCAATTATTAAAGCACAGAGGATGCCTGTCAGGACTTTGTTTTTTATCTTCATAAAATAGATAGTATCACTATCATAGAGAGTTGGCAAACTATTTTTTTGATAAATGGAGTTTTCTTTTTTAACAGTTTTGTGTATTTTTGTTGTATTAGTTGCTTTAAATAAAGCATTTGCAGTGTTTTTAATTGTAAATTCATGGCTAATATGCTATTTTGTTTAAACATACTAAAATCAAATAATAAGAAGGAAGAGTTTAAAAATGAGTCAAAAAATTAAGTACGTTTGCCCTAAATGTGGATGTGAACATTATGAAAGTGATGTGTTTCAAGCAACTGGTGGAAACTTTGCAAAAATATTTGATGTTCAAAATAAAAAATTCGTTACAGTAAGTTGTGCAAACTGTGGATTCACTGAATTGTATAAAAAACAATCTTCTACAGGAATGAACATACTTGACCTCTTTATTAACTAAACAATAGGAATATTTATGATTGGATTCTTAATTAAGAAAGCATTTTTTGATGCTTGGGATAACCTAATTGGGCTTGTAGTTTCAAACTTAGGATATATTGTAGTGCTTGTTCTATTTACACTAGATTTAGGGAATGCTACAGGAGTTGCGTCATTGAACTATTTATTAGTTTTAGCAGCATTGTTTCTTTTAGCTTTTCACAGTATAGGTGTAGCAAAAACCACTTATGATTACAGTAATTACAAAAGAGAAGGGTTTGCCGGTTATAAAGAAGGACTGAGACTATTTTGGAGACATGGATTTGGACTGTTCTTACTGTATCTCTTTATGGCTATTCTTGCTTTACTTGTAATACCTTTTTACTATTCAATGGGTACATTTATTGGTCTCAGTATCAGCATAATTTTGATATGGGTATTTATAACATTTTTAATGGCATCTCAATATTATCTACCTTTGATGGTCAATTTTTCTGGAGATAAACCTTTAAAGACTTTAAAAAAATGTTTTATTATGGCTCTTGGAAATCTCGGAACATCAGTATTTTTATTATTTTATAACTTGATTCAATTTGCATTGACTGTAGTTACTGCTGGACTTCTGTTCAACGGAACAGGTATAACACTTGCAAACATGGACGCGTTTAAATTGTTGCTGATGCGTATAAACTATTTAGAAGAGCATGAAGATGTAAGTCCTAAAGAGGTTCCATGGGAAGAAATTCTTTATGATGAGAAAGAGGCAGTTGGTCACAGAACTTTGAAGGGTATGATATTCCCTTGGAAGGATTAAATATGGTTGCAGAGATTGAACTGAAAGCACATGTAAAAGAACTTGATGTGATTCTCTCTAATATAAGAAACACTCTTGGCGTAAGTCAGGAGTGTTTTCAAGAAAAGAGAGATATTTATCTAACTAATAGAATATCTGAACCTTCTGTTAGATGTCGACTTGAAAAAAAAGGTCTAGATAAGAATGATCTTAAAAGTACTCTTATAATTACTGCTAAAAACAAGCTATCTAAAAATGGAATAGAAGAAAACGAAGAATTTGAAATAGAAAGTGAAGGCAAAAATTTTGAAACATCGGTTGAAATGTTTAAAGCTCTGGGTTATAAAATAACTCTTTTAAAAGAAAAGAGTGGTTATTCTTTTATGTATGATCAATTCATTTTCCCCCTTCATATTGAAGTGCTTGATGTCAAACCACTTGGATGGTTTTTGGAAATGGAATTTACAGTTGAAAAGAAACTTTCATATGATGAAGTTGAAAATCTTAAGAAAGATTTGATTGCTGCACTACATATGTTTGGATTACAAGAAACTGATATTGAAAAACGTTATTATCGTGATATGTTAAATGAACAAAGAGGAATGAATTATGGAATATAGAGCATCGCATATTTTGGTTAAAGATAAAAACTTAGCCATGAAGATTGCAAAAGAGGCAAAAGGTGGAGCTAACTTTGGTCAATTGGCAAGACGTTATTCAACTTGTCCCTCAAAAAGTAAAGGTGGCGATCTAGGATGGTTCAAACCTGGACAAATGGTAGCTCCATTTGAAAATGCAGTAAAAAAAATGGCTTATGGTAGAATAAGTGATCCAGTTAGAACTCAATTTGGATACCATATAATAAAGAAAACAGGAATGAAGGATTAATTAATGAGTTATAAAAATATTGAAATTTACACAGATGGTGGATGCAGTGGCAATCCAGGAGTAGGTGGTTGGGCTTTTGTATTCAGTGCTGATGGAAAATTTATAACTGAACAAAGTGGTGGTGATATTTTTACCACAAACAATAAAATGGAATTAACTGCTGTAATAAACGCACTGAAAGCTTGTGTAGCAACAGATGCGCAATCAATTATTGTAAATACAGACAGTCAATATGTTAAAAATGGTATCTCATCATGGGTAATCAACTGGAAGAAAAATGGTTGGAAAACTGCAGCCAAAAAGCCAGTTAAAAATAAAGAACTGTGGGTTGAATTGGATAGATTAAATTCTCAGTTACCAGTTAAATATCAATGGGTTAAAGGACATGCTGGAATTTATGGAAATGAAAGATGTGATACTTTAGTTAACCTGGAAATGGACAAACTAAAATAAACTCATGAAAAAAGACATCAATAATGATAAAACATCTTTATTTAAATTATTTAGAACATTTGCATCTATAGGAGTCATTACTTTTGGAGGAGGCTATGCCATGCTTCCATTCTTAGAAAGGGAAGTTGTCCAAAAGAATAAATGGGCTGATGATACAGAAATTTTAGACTATTACTCATTGTCACAGTGCACCCCTGGAATTATTGCAGTGAATGTTTCAACATTTATTGGCTATAAAGAGAGAGGTGTAAAAGGAGCTATTGCTGCTACACTCGGAATGGTTTTTCCATCTCTGGTTATAATTACAGCTATTGCTGCTGTTCTAACAAATTTTCAAGACAATCAATATGTAAGCATGGCATTCTCTGGTATAAGAGTTACTGTCTGTGCCATGATAACAAATTCAATTATAAAACTATCTAAAAAGAGCATTGTAGATAAAACAACAATTGCTATATTTATTGCAATATTGATTTCTTTATTTCTTTTGAAGGTATCAACAATTCTTGTTGTCTTGATTGGTATAGTTTTAGGTCTTCTAACAAGTGCATTGAAGAAAATATCCAAAACAAATGGAGGTAACTCTTGATGCTTTACCTCTTACTTTACTGGGAGTTCTTTAAGATAGGCCTGTTTGCTATCGGTGGTGGACTTGCAACAATTCCTTTTTTATATCAGATGAGTGTAAATTTTCCGACTTGGATAACCAGTGCTGATGTGGCCGATATGATTGCAATATCACAATCCACACCAGGTCCAATGGGAATAAATATGGCAACATACACAGGTTTCAAAACAATAGGAATTTTTGGAGGTCTGACTGCAACTATTGGTCTTGTGACACCAAGTGTAATCATAATTGTTATTATAGCAAAATTCCTCACTCATTTTGATAAACAATGGTATGTGAAGAATAGTTTCTATGGATTGCGTCCTACTGTTTTAGCTCTTATATGTTTTGCCGTTTCGAATATATTTGTGCTCAGCTTGTACAATGGTTCTTCAATAAGAATTACTGAATCAGTAATTTTTATTATAGTATTTTTTCTTTACAGAAAACTGAAAAAAATTCACCCTGTTGTGTGGATTGTCATTGGAGCTATTCTTGGAATTGTCCTGAAACTACCAACTTAAAGTATTTGTTTTAAACACTCTTGTTCGTATTTGGAGAGTGCGAAAACTATTATCAATGAATGAATTGCAATAATTTTGTGTCAAATGACTCACATTATTGCATTTTATTTATTATTTTAGCGATTTTATTGCGTTTTAATTAACCTTTTATGGAATAACAATGTCACATTTGGTAGAATGTTTATTTGTATTGAATAACTCAAATGAAGGAGATCGTATAAGTCAATGATTAGATATATGTATAAAAATTTAAAAACATTGACTCTCTTCCAACTGTCATTTAACCTCCTTTGCTATGGTGTTTTGGTACCAATTCTTAAATGGATCTTCAAAATAAGTATTCTAATTTCAGGAATAAACAATCTTACTGAAGTGAATTTTTTAATATATTTAAGACATCCTTTATCAATCGTTATTGACCTAGTTATTCTCTTTATTATCACTGTAACAACTTTGATGTATTTCAATGCATTGGTTGTCATCTATATTGCATCGAAAAACAAGAAGTCAATCACATTATATTCCCTTTTGATTGCAACTTATGAGAACAGCAAAGATGTATTCAAACTTAGAAATGTAAGTTTATTTTTGTATGTAGTGGTTGCTCTTCCTTATTTCAACATAATATATAAAAATCCTGTTATCAAAAATCTCAATGTACCATCGTTCATACTTGAATCAGTCCGTTTGAATAATTTATACATCTTCATCTATATTATACTTTCACTATTTCTCATTTTATATGTCATTCATAATGCATATGTATTTTTCTACATGCTGATTGGTAAGATGAAATATGGAGATGCAAGAAGGGCAAGTAAAAATTTAATCAAGAAAACCAAAAAAGATATGTTCGTTTCTCTTGTCAAGATAGTTGTACTTGGTGCAATAATGCTTGGAATATGCGTAGCTTTTCAGTATCTCTTCTATGGAATATGTAGATTTATAAACAATGGTATTTTGTTTAAAATTCTTGTTGGTGTTTTCTCTTTGATGACAATAATCAACTCAACAATTTATCATATAGTTACAAATGTTTATGGTACCTATTTGTTTGGTGAGCTATATTTTGAAAATGAAAATCCCTTTGACTTAAAAATAGATTATGATAAAGCATTCAATATTCCTTCATGGTTGAAACTTGCTGTTGCTGCAGTGGTTATAGTAATTCTGGCAATGCTTGGTTGGTTTCAAGTTTACAATGATGTAAGATCTGATGTTGCAGTTGTTGCACATAGAGGTGCAAGTGGTGAGGAACTTGAAAATACAAAAGAAGCTTTTATGAAAGCTCAAGCAGAAGGTGCAGAATATATTGAACTTGATGTAACCTTAACAGAAGATAATCAGGTCGTCATTGTACATGATGCAAATTTGAAAAGACTCGGTGGAGTTGATAAATTTATAGATGAAATGACCTATGATGAAATAAAACAGATTCCAATTTACAATGAAGAGAAAACTGAATTTGGTCAGATAATGCTGTTGAAAGATCTCCTTCCAATGATCAATCCAGATGTCAAATTGATAATTGAGATAAAACCTATAGATGGAAATGGGAAGGAATGTGTGCAAGCCGTTGAAAGATTGCTGACATTTTATTCAAGACATTATATTGCTTGTCTTGATATATCCATATTAAAAGAAGCCAAACGTTTGAATCCTTTACGCAAAACAGTATATTTATTGGCATTTGCTTTAGGAAATTGGTATAACTATGATTGTGTTGATATATATGCTATTGAGCAGTCATTTGCGAGTGAAGAAAATGTTGAGTTGGTTCATAAAAACAAAAACCAGATATTTGTTTGGAATGTAAATGATGAAAAGGATGCATTCAGATATCTTGAACTTGGTGTAGATGGATTGATAACAAATTATCCCAAGAAAATTTTATCAACAGTAAACAGTTCTCAACTTCAATTGCAGAGTGAGAATTTATTGAACTTTTTCAAAGTTTCATTATAAAATTCATCAAAGTTTAGATAAATCGTTAAAGTTTATTGATACTTTTGTTGAAACATCATTAATATAAAATTATGAAAAGAAAATTTATTTTAACATTTATTATATTGTTCTTCGTACTTGCAAACATAAATTCGGCCTCATATGAGAGCCTTGAAGATTTGAAAATGGTTTCAACTGAGCATTTTGATATCATATACAATGATGAAAGCAGTGCATCTGCATCATTGATAGAAGAAAAATGCGAATCCATCTATAATGAAATAATCACTTCTTTTGCATTGAATAGAACTCAACGTTTTTATGTTGTTGTAACAACACAAAGGCAAATGTTCAATTCTTATTTTACAGCATACCAAACACCACGTATTGTAATGTTT
Organism: Sphaerochaetaceae bacterium; assembly: GCA_023231265.1. Lineage (GTDB taxonomy): Bacteria > Spirochaetota > Spirochaetia > Sphaerochaetales > Sphaerochaetaceae > Pleomorphochaeta. The sequence continues at coordinate 349 of JALNVT010000122.1, read as the reverse complement.
GACACAATAACAGATAGCAACAGTTTCAATTCAAATAAATATAATAATTTCTTGAACGTATTTAGGCATGAATTGACTCATGCTTTAACATTGACTACCGAGAATGGATTTTTTCAAAAATATGTGAGTCAACTTATAAGTTTCTATAATATATCGACAACACGCTTTGCTAAAGAAGGAATTGCTGTTTTAAGTGAGAGCCTATTAGGAAGTGGAAGACTCAATGATCCTTTATATAAATCCATTTTAATTCGATCAAAAGTTGATGGTTTTTTTCCATCATATTATGATGTCCAGGACGCTCAGGTGGGATTTAAAAATGACAATTATTATTTGTATGGAGGATTCT
>JALNVT010000121.1 GCA_023231265.1 Sphaerochaetaceae bacterium | reverse complement strand
TTGAGCCCACATCAATACCAAGATAGTGCTTCAATGAATCATCGAAATCTACAGTGGGATGGTCTGTGTAATCTCTGTCCTCTAAAACCAGTTGAGGTAGATTGTTTGTTGTGATGGGTATTTTGATGAATTTAAATTCATCACCATCATATCTAATTTGATTTTTTCTCGATAACAAGGCTGTTCCAATAGCTTGATAGAATGGACCACACTCGTTAATTATAATTTGATGTTTGTTTAAAACTGTTTTGAAGGCGTTGCACACACCATAATTCAAACTGACTCCACCTGTAAAAATTATTGGCGATTCAATTTTATTCCCCCGAATTATGGAAGCTTTATAGTTTCTTACCATAGAGAAGCTCAATCCATTTATTATATCCTCAACACTGCATCCTTCCTGCTGTCGATGGATGATATCCGTTTTGGCAAAAACTGAACATCTACCTGCAATCAGAGGTATGGATGTGCTTGCATTGACCATATCTTCAATAGAATCAAGATCAACATGAAGGCGAGTCAGTTGGTCTTCAAAAAAGGCACCAGTTCCTGCAGCACAGCTGCAGTTCAAAGAGAACTTAGGTTTTGTTTGAACATTGGAGATATAGCAAGCACTCTCTCCACCTATTTCAATGATGCTTTTACAGTTAGGTTCAATTAACTTAACACCGCTAATTAATGCATTTATGTTGTTCTGTTTGAAATCAGGATTGAAGTCATTAGCAAGTGCACCACTCACTCCAGCATATTCAATTGAGGAAGGAAACTTTTCTTCCACGATATCCATATGTGCTTTAAAAGTAGTTTTAATCTCACTTTTATGTAAATCATATAGTTTTAAAATTATTTCATTGTTTTCATCTAATACAACTGTCTTGATTGAAGAAGCTCCAATATCACAACCTAAAATATACATAAATACCTCTTGATTTCTCTTATTTGTTAGACTATGCTAATATTAAATTTTATAATTGTATGTTGCCGTCGCAACAAGAAGGTAAAAATTGACAAATAGAGAAATAGAGATCATTCTCACCTCTAAGATATTTAAGGGATTTGATGAAGAGTCAATACATAAAGCTTTGCACTGTTTGAAAGCTAAGCTTGTAAATTACAAAGATTCCACTCAGATTTTTCCACTTGGGGAGTTAACACATTTTGCACCATTAATAATTGATGGCTACATTGATGTAAGTATTATAAATAATGCTGCCAATAAATTTATTATGACAAGGTTCAAAAGTGGAGAGGTTTTAGCACTTGCAAATGCTTTGAGTGATAAACCAAATCAGATTATGGATATAAGAACACATGGAACCACAAGAGTACTTATGCTAGATTTAAGTCAGTTGATAAATTATGAAATAAATTGCTGTCCATATAAAATGCTTCTTATGCAAAACCTTCTATCAATTCTTTCCAATAAGATGGTGAAGCTACAGAACAAATTTCAAATACTAACTCAGAAATCTTTACAAGATAAGCTTATTCTTTTATTGGAACAATTATCTTCAATACAGAATTCAAGGACTGTAGTTCTTAACTGCACAAGAGAAGAATTAGCACAACGAGTCTGTGCAGAAAGAAGTGCAGTATCTAGACAGTTATGTAGGATGAAAAGTGAGGGATTGATTGAAATAGATCAAAATAAAATCACTCTTTTACAAACAGACAGATGATGTAGTTAGAGTTCTTAATTCAGTCAATAGCCAATATGCCTTCAAATGAATAAAGAGCATACTGAAAAGCACTCTTTGGATGAAGTTGATACATTTTAAGGGATGCACATCTTTACACAGAATTATATGAGTTGGTATTGCTATTTATAACATCCATCTATGCCAGATTAAATTCTGCAAATTATAAGTTATTGAGTCTTTTTACTTTCTATCCTAAATAGAGAAAGCTTCTTCATGCAATACCAATAATTCTTTCTGTCCCTATTAGTAGCTTTATCCATTTGTTTTTCAATGAACGATAATGGTTCAAGCCAATCATTTTCATATGCCCCTTCATCAAAGTACTTATTGAAAAAAGGGATTAAAGAATTATTATCAATCTCACATAGCATTTCTGCAGTTAACAAATTATAATAAGGAAAAGAAAAAAATTCCAAATCATAATCATACTTAATATCAAATTCCATATCAGAGGTAAAAGCTTCATTCAAAAGAGAACCTTTTTCAACAGAATTACTCAAATAACAATAAAATAAGCTTGATAACTTTTTACCTTCATTTTTTCTTAAGATTCTTCCCAGGCGCTGAACTCGTTGTCTCTCTTGAGAATTCCCAGATAGAATGATGCCAATATCAGATGAAGGAATATTCAACCCTTCATCTAATGATTTGCAGGTTATTAATATGCTACTCTGTCCAATTCTATAAGATTCAAGGGCAAGTTGTTTTTCATCTTCATCCATTTTACTGTGGTAGCGAACAACTTTTCCTATGTATATTTTAGATAATATTGAAAATAATTTATTTGTTTGAGTAATTCTTTCTGTAAATATTATTATTTTTTTTCCATCAAAAATCATATCTACCAAATTTACAACTGCAGAAATTCTAGAATGAGCATTATATACAATATTCTGTCGTTCAAGGAATTTATTTATGATTGATTTTGCTAAATTTGAGATATCTTCATCCCCAATCCTAATTATTTTTTTTAAGAAATTAAGGAATTGATCATGATTCATTTTGGAATCTTTTTTCTCAGGGAAGGCCCTATATAGCATGCCCACCAATTTAGAAATACTATCAGAGACTTCAGTATATTGCTTTCTTTCTTCATCTGTAAAATCCAATTTTACGTTATACAAAACACAACCATTGATAATATCATCTGTCATTGCAGACTTTATAGAATATTTATAAAATATTGGACCAATATATTGCTCAGTAGTATAACTTGATGTAAGTGTTTGAGGCGTTGCAGAAAGACCTAAACTGAAATAATATTTTTGATCATAGTTTTTGTTGGAAAGAAATTCAAATATTTTAGAGTTCTCTTGACTTGAATAATGATGACATTCATCAAGAATCAACAGATGTGAATTTCCTTGCTTCCTTTCCTCTAAAATTTTTAATGCCAGTGTATATCTTGCAGAATTAATAACATAAATCATAAAAGGCTTGGAATCTAAACACTTTTCTTTGCCATAATAACAACCAATATCATTTTTATCTATTTGAAAATCTTCAATCAGACTACTCTTCCATTGATTAACTAAAAAAGCTTTAGGTACAACTATTTTTATTTTTAGATTTTTATTTTCTTCTTTGAGCTTCAATGCTGCAGAAATAGCCATGATAGTTTTTCCACTTCCTGTTGCTACTTGTGCTATTCCCCTACATTTTAAAGAAAACCATTTGGATATACAGATTTCTTGCCACTCATATAGATCAATTTGTTTCATGTTTGTTCTTAATATTAGTTCCTTTTAAAATAATTCTACAATACGAAAATTGAAACAAATCTTGAAAACAGGTTTATTTGGAATAATATTTAATACAAACACCAACTGCACTGGAATTACAAATCAATTAAAGATGATAGCAATAGCTGATTCTGTAATTCCATTTGTAAATATCCACAATGACACCAATTCTTTTAAGAACTAATTATTTTCCATTTCATCTTCAAGATCAGGAAGTTCATTCTCTAATTTATCTAACTCCAGTTCTTCAATGTCCACCTTGCCACAGTCATTATATATGTATAAATTATCAAGAAATTCAATTGCAACTCTTATTTTAGATCTAAGTAAATATCCACTGCTGTTACTCTTTTTTAATATTTCTTGAACATCAACATTTGGTTTCCAATTATAAGCCTTACCATGAAAATCAATTATTTTTTCCAATATTTCTTGAATCTCTATCGATGTGAGAGATTTAAGTTGATCTGCCATCTCTATTGCCTCTAAGACAGTTTTCATAGGTTCCGGATTCTCTGGAAAATATTTATCAATTCCCTCATATTCTTTTTTACTATCAATTACATCGGCTGAATAAGATGAAGTAATCGCAAAAACAGAATAAACAGAATTCATCTGCTTTTCAGGGAAAAGGAATTTTGCCATGTTATTGTATGAATTCAGTCTTGTTTTTCGTCCCAATCGACCAATAAGCTCTGTTTCATCAAACAATATCACCCAACCATCATATCCCAATTCTTTAAATAGTTTACTGAGGAAATAAAAATAGTCTTGAAAATGTCTTGTTTTATAAAAATTTTCATTGAATTTTATTCTTTCTTTGAAAATTCTTTTATGTATCTGTTTCAATGTTACATTAGATATAATATCACCTTCTAAATCAGATTGTAGAAGATATTTTTCATCTAAATCATCCGTCGAAACAAATGATTTTATAACATAATGCAATTTATCTCTCTCCAAATCCGTTTTACAATAATCAAGAAGTTCTTTTGTTATCTTTGAATTTGGAGTTAATTTATCTAATTCTTGAATAAATCCAGGCTGCTCACGATTTGGTAAATATGTATTGTTAACCAATTTTTGATATATCAGATAAAGTTTATTGAATGGAGTTTCCTTGCTCAAAGAAATCAAAGAAACAACCATGTTCTTTTTACTTGCAATATTGAACACTGTATTGAGCATGTGAGTTTTACCCTCACCATATCTTCCACTGATTATTCGAGAATCAGAATTGGATGTGCTGATAACTGCATTTATTTCTTTTTCAATATTATTAATTAAATCAACTCTTGAATCACAAAAGAATTTCCCTACTGTTTTTGAAGGAATACCTGAGCGGAGAGCTTCAACAATATGCCTTGCTTCAAAATCAAATTCCATCTATTGTTCCCCCTCAATTTCTGTTATTCCTAATGTTGCATTCTTGACAAGTAAGGGAATTGCTATTCCTCCACTATTGGATTTTTCAATTAATTTAATCGCAGTTTCTTTAGTAATGACAGTTGGTTCAATTTCGTTATTGAGAATCTGCTGTGAAAAATGTTTTGACATGTTAATCAACAAATCTGGTGTGTATACCTGCTTTGCAATTTCATTCATATCTATAATATCAGAAAATTTGTTTATCTTATCATTTCCTACTTCATTTGAATTCTCATCCAAAGGGCCTGATATGATTTCATTCCCATTTTTTCGTTATCTATTAAATCTTTGGAACATCCAAAAAGGAACATGATATTTTTAAAATTATCTATATCATCAATAAGCTGTCTGATACTTTCATAAGTATCTTCTCTTTTCATTTTGGTGTAGTGAATTGGTGCCAAACTAGATCTATCAACAATCACATCTAGATCATCAATTGTAACAATGAGACCGCTGTAGCCACTTAACATTACAAGCTCTGAGAGAGATTGTAACATCTGTCTAGCATTAAACTTATTGATACGTGCAGGAGACATTCCAAGCTTTCTAAGAGATGTCAATCTAAAACCTTTTTCGTTCGTCAACCAACTCATTATAAGTTCTTTGTTGTAATCTTCAAGAAAAGGTTGCCCTAGAATTCCACCACAGAGAAGTGCACAGGCTATTGAAAAATTATTATCCATTCTTGGATTTTCTTTAAATAACTTTCTAAGCTGATTCCTTATTTCTCCTCTTTCTAAAGCATCATTCTTGCCTAAAGAAGCAAGATAATCAATGAAAGATTCATCTTGATTGATTTCAGTAGAATCATAACCCATCTCTTCTATTATTTTTATTGAACATTTATACATCAAATCATCTAAATTACATTTCTCTAAAATTTCTAAAAAGATGAATTTAAAATCATTCAAAGGTACTTCATTTGCAGAAAAGGAAACTGTCAAATATCCATTGTTTTTTGATAATTGAGTAAAAAGATTCAATAAATATGATTTACCACTACCCTTATTTCCAGTGATGAATTTAATCTTGCTTCCACCAGCTTTTATATATTCCTTTAGATAATGTTTTTCCCAAAAATCAGTAATAAATTCTACTCCACTAGTACTGGATAATTTACTATTTAAATATTGAGCATCTCTTTCAATGTTTGTATTGCTATAATCCATTTCTTAAACCACCTATTGAACTCTTTCTATCTAGAAGAATTATCTATTTAACAAAAGTTATTGTAGAGAAAAATTCTTCAAATCCTTCATCATTCAATACTCTAATAGCTTTCTTCTCATTTCTACTTGAACCCAATTGAACCTGTCTACCGTCTTTTAAAATAATATCACCAGCTCTTCTAAGACGTGCTATATCAAAAGCAAAGGCTTGTTTGGTATAATCTGATCTAAATCTGCCCATTGGAACAAGAAGGGCATATAAATCTAATAAATATATATCAGATCCTGATTTTTTTTCTTTAATGATAATCATTCTATCGTAACACGCCGCTAACTCAGCAGCAAAACGGTTGGCATTAAATGAAGCCCTATTGAGTTTTGTTTGCATCATGCTTACCTGTTCAATAAAAAATGATGGTCTTAAATATGAAGCTTTTTTTCTATCAATAAATATGTCTTGATTGGCACTATCAATTCTAACTTTGAAAGGAAACATTTCATAAATAGGAAAAGTTCCTTGAATGTCTATCTTACTTTGTTTGCCATATTCTAACATCTGATTTGCCCAATCACCGCTTTCAATGTATTCCTGTGCATTAAAAGTATTCATCAAATTGTCTAATTGAATTATGTTTTCTTCAATAACAAGATTTATAGCTTTTATATTTTCAATATCTTGACTTATAAGTTTCACTTCACCCTTAGCCATATGCTTGGATAGTGATTTCTGGAAGCGATTAAAACTTTTAATGCTATCCTTATTTATTTTTTCTAGATTACTATACTCTTGGTAAAAGTCTTCATAATTCATGTTATTGCTCCCTTAATGCATGCAAACAAAATTCTAAATACATGCTCTTGCCATATTTATTAAGTTAAATTATTACAGAATAATAACTAATATTCTGCACTATCTTACTGTAATAAATACAATTAGTAAATGACTTATAATAAAGATACAACACTTGACCGACAGTAATTTGTAATGACAAACCTAAAAAGTCAAAAAAAAATACAAAGCCCATGAAATGTGGGGTAAGGATTTTAAGCTTCCTGCTTTTCTAGAAAAGCAGGAAGGAATTCCAAAATAAATGTGACATTTAACCTTACAGGGAATCAAGATACAACACTTAAAAAAGCGATATCTCATTGAATATGAATGACTCTTTATTAAAGAAAATATATACAACAGGCCCTATCAATAACAATCAATTTAGATTTTTCGATATATTATTAAGGCTATATCAAGATGAAGAAAGAAGGTAAGAATAGTGCTAATATTATCGAAGAAATTGATACATCATGAAAACATTCAATTAGATTCAAAACTACACAGGCTATAAAGCAACTGTATGATGAATATAATATCGCACAGATGAAAATATGATTGCCCACTCAATTGATATTGAAATTTGTTCTTGATTTTTTGTGCATTTATTTTTTTTGAAGATTGGTAATATTACAAAAATTACAATGCTTTGATTAGGAATTATTTAACTACAAGCATCCATTGAATCTATTTTCAAAGGATGTTTGTGATGATAATTAGCTTGTTTCATTTCATAAATCAAATCTTATATGTCAGCAAGTTCAGTTTTATTGGTCTTGCTGTTAGCTGTAGACCAAGGTTTGTCTCTTCTTGGAAAAAATGATTTATTTAGGCATCAGGAAACAGAAAGCCAAGTTTC
>JALNVT010000120.1 GCA_023231265.1 Sphaerochaetaceae bacterium | reverse complement strand
GCTATTCCTGTAACCAATAGGATATAATATCTCTCAATATGTAATTTATGAATAAATTCTTTATATGTTACAAATTCAAATGCATAAAGAATCAAATTAAATTAAAAAATTTTATAATTACTGTTTTGTTAAATAAGTGTTGATAATTATTTTAATTTGTTTGCCTGTGCATATATCTGTAAGAATAATTCAAATAGGATTTAAAAGAATTGGGAAGAAATTGGGAAGAAGAAGAATGAATAACAGAACAGATTTTGATGATACTCAAAAAAATACATTACTCATACAATCTTTTGCCACTTCTTTATTTGGCAATTCAAATTTTCACTCTTCAATTGAATTTTTATCTGACCATTTTACATGGGTTGATAATATATCAAAGAAGAGTGTTCGTCTGTCTATTGGAAGAAGAGAGGAATTGCATAGATATCTCATTGATCAATATGATATTGAGAACATAAATACAGATCCCTTAGAAACTGAACTCAGCATATCAAAAATATCATCAGCCTTCTATGGTGCCACCCTCACCTTGGGCATCTTCAATGAAAAAGATAAGAAGTCATTGATTGAATTGAAGATTCTGACCAATAAAAAGAATGGATCATTTAAAATTGACAATATTGAAACAGCACTGCTATCTGATAAAATTAAGATACCTGGTGGACTCATCAGCTTTTCTATGAATGAAGATCTGACCCTATCCTATGTATCTACAGATCTAACAAAGTTTCTTTTGTTTTCAAATAAATCACAGCTTACAAAATTCTATGATGGCAAGCTCATAAATGCCATTTGTTCAGATGATCAGCAGAGACTTTATTCATATATCAATAATTCTTTTAAAGGTGATAGGTCTTTCAAAGTTACAGTTAAAATCATGAACTCTCTTTCAATTATGCAGGAAGTAATAATCACTGGTATGATTGCAAGACTCAAAGGTAATGAATTTGAGATTTTTGCAATGATAAGTGATGATGTAGAGTGCACTAACTCCATGCTAGATGAGACTGTGGTAAATTATTCTCAATTCAACGAAATGATGTACAGCTACTCTGTTCCTATTTTTTGGAAGGATATTGATGGAAGATATCTTGGAATCAATCCAGCTCTTCAAAAGCAATTTCAATTTGAAAAATTCAGTGACATAATTGGAAAGACTGATGATGAGATATATCCACCAGAGCGTTTAAAAGAATATAAAAAGAGCGATGATGAGATTTTCAGCAAGAGAAGAGCCTACACAGTTTTAACAGATAAAAATGTGATAGATGGCAATACAATTTACAGTCATGCATACAAGATGCCTTACTACAAGAACAATGAGATAGCTGGTCTCATAAGCATAATTGAAATAACAACTGTTGAGACCAAATTGAAACAGATCATCGTTCAAAATAATGTTGAGTCTGAATTTATATTTGAAAATTCTGAAAATGCATATTATATAAAAGACGCAGATCTGAGATTTGAAAAAGCAAATAAATCACTTTGCTCGATATTCAACGTACTTGAGAAAAATATCGTTGGCAAGAGGCTTGAGGAATTCAGTGTTCCTGGTATCAACAAAAGCATTCTTAAATATGAAAAGCAAGCAATAGAGACCAAGAAGACAATTCTTATTGACAACCTCTACTCCTTTGTAAAAAGAAATGAAACAAAACCTTCTTATTTCAACATAGAGTTGACACCTATGCTCAACGAAGATGGAGAGGTCTTCAAATTGATTGCAAAGTTTTATGATCGCACAAAAGACCTTGAAACAGAAAAGCAGTTACACAATAACTACAGCAAATCAATTGATACCTTGAATGACAACAAGATTCTTACCTACGTCAGAATAGATTTAGAGACAGGAAGAATTATTTTCTTGAAGCAGCAGCAGGAACTGATCAAGACAGATGATCTTTATCTTGATGAAGCCATAATAAAGACCAATGCAAAATATTTTGTCTTTCCTTTTGAAAGAAAAGAGTTTATGCAGAAATTCTCCATCTCAAACATCCAAAAGAATTATGGAGCCAAGAATAAAATTGAGGGTGAGTATTCCATATTATTTCCTAAGAATAATTTCAAGAACATTCAGATCATGGTCTCTTACTACACCAATCCTATCAACAATCATAGAGAGGCAGTTCTCTATCTTATAGATAAGACAGTCATATTCTCTCAAAAAGATATATTCACATATCTGATAAAACAGGAAAATGAATTCATTGCAAGAATCAGTCATTCAATTGATATGGTCAATCTTGTATATGTAAATGATAAGACTGATGATTTTGATGACTTGAATAAAACATCAGATATTGATGCATTCTTGACTGTCCTTTATAAAAAGGCAAAAGATAAGAAGCCAACCAAAAAGCAATGGATTGATCTGTGCTCCTATATTTTAAAAAATGAGGATGAGAGTGGTTACTTCATAGACACAGTCGATAACAAAAGAAAGCACATAACAATCACAAATGTTGATGAGCATAAGAAGCTTATTCTTGTGGTCTGCAAAGACATCACAAAGATGACAAAAAAGGATATAGCAATTCAGAAAAGACTCAAGAGTCTTGTGGATGAAGCTCAGAGAGCAAATGAGAGCAAATCTGACTTCTTAGCTAGAATGAGTCATGATATGAGAACTCCTCTGACTGCCATAATGGGTATAAGCGACATTGCATTGAATGAAGTAAAAGATGAGAAGATCTACAAGCATTTCTCTGATATAAAGTACAGTGGAAAATATCTTGAGGTACTTCTCAATGACCTACTTGATACTCAGAATATTGAAAACAGCAAGATTGTTCTAAACAAACATCATGTAAGAACAGAAGATTGCTGCCACGGCTTAAAGACCATTATATCATCAAAGATACGAGAGGAGAACATATCTTTTGTTGCTCACTGTTTATCGAAGAAACCCGAATATATTTATGTAGATGATAGCCGAATTTCTGAGGTCATTATCAACCTTCTTACCAATGCCATCAAATACACACCTAAAAATGGAAACATAGAATGGATGTATGAATTCATACCTCAAGATGACAGCACTGTTATATCCCGTCATACAATATCAGATAACGGAATCGGTATGAGTGAGGAATTTCAGAAGAGAATGTTTGATAAATTCTCAATGGAAGAGAACATCTTCTCCAAAGCTGTTGGTGGTTCTGGACTCGGTCTTTTTATTGTTAAAAAACTGGTCCATCTTTTGGGTGGAAGCATACAATGCAGCAGCACTCTGAATGTTGGAACAACTTATACAGTTGAATTGCCTATGGAGCTATCAACAAAAGAGAATTTTGATAGAGAGATGAACAGCTACGACACTGTAAATACAGACTGCCTTTTTGATAAGAAGATTCTCATATGTGAAGACATCAAGATAAATTCAATGATTGTTCAGAAGATGCTGAGTCAATTCCGCATAAAGACAGAGGTTGCAACAGATGGAAAGCAAGGTGTTGTTGCTGTCAACAGCAATTCATACGATGCAGTTCTTATGGATATAAGAATGCCTGTTATGAATGGTTTGGAAGCTGCATCAGAGATCAGAAAGTTCAACAAGCAAATTCCAATAATTGCACTGAGTGCCAATGCTTACATAGATGATATAAAAAAGTCCATATCCGTAGGTATGAATGATCATCTGGCAAAGCCAATTGACAACAATAAGTTATTGTACACTCTTGCAAAGCACATAAGTGCAAACCGTAAATCTTAAAAACAGCTGACACTGAGATTTCCAATTCAGTGTTTTTCTGCATACAAAATCATCAATTCAAACCGAGTGAATCATCATCATAGGAATATATGTATGTTTTAATATCACAAACATTTATGTCTGCAAGCTCTCACTTTAAATAACTTTGACAATATTTATAATCAAATAGATAAAAAGGTGAATGAAAGTATCAAAAATAACGATTTTTTTAAAATTGATGTTGCCGATATACACTGTTATTGTTATATTTTAAACAGGTTCATTTTGAATGAACGATTTAATAATTATTAAAAAATTCAAGGAGAATAAGATTATGACAGTAAGACCTTTAGGAGACAGAATTCTAGTAAAGATGGAAGAAGTGAAGGCTAAAACAGCTGGAGGTCTTTTTATTCCTCAGTCTGCACAAGAAAAAACTCAAATTGCATCTGTTGTTGCAGTAGGTGACGATGAAGAAGCTATTACAGTTAAAGTTGGAGATAAAATTCTACATGACAAATATGCCGGTACACAGGTTAAAGTTGATAGCGAAGAGATGTTGATTCTCAATATTGCAGATGTATTAGCAGTAGTTGAATAAATTATAATATTTAACCCATACAAAAGCTTCCTCTCAGTAGGAAGCTTTCTTTATGTTGAGATATACATATAAATTTGTATTAAAATTACATGATTTATATAATCAATGATATAAATTTAATATAATATCTTAAAATTTCTATATTATTCTTTATCAGAATACAGGAAGTTTTCAATCTTATCACAGACTGTATCTGTCAGTGTTTCAGGATGGAAGCATGGTGGCAATGATCTGAGCATGTACTTACCATAATTCTTGGTTGTTATCCTGGAATCAAGAATAAGAACAACACCATAATCAGCCGTTGATCTCATAAGTCGTCCAAAGCCCTGCTTCAATTTCATTGTGGCGGCAGGCAGAGAAAGAGAGAAGAATGCACTCTTGTTCTGTTTTTCAATATCGAGACTTCTGGCCTTGATAATTGGTTGTGATGGTACATGGAATGGTAGCTTCACAATGATGACAAGTCGTAGGGTGTTTCCAGGAGCATCTATTCCTTCCCAGAAAGAGTTCAATGCAAACAGTGTTGAGTTCTGATCATTTTTGAAATTATTCAGAAGAAGATCCTTGTTCATCTCACCCTGGGTCAGAAGAGGAAGGCCTTCCTCTTCAAACATATCTATAACAATATCTCTCACATCCATCATTGTCTTTCGAGCGGTGAACAGCACAAGTGCTCCTCCATCAGAAGATTGAACACTCTTGAATATTGTCTCAGCCATGTAGTAGTTATAATTGTAGGTCGCATCCTCCATCTCTTTGTGCTCTCTCTCCCCTGTTGCGTTTCCCATATATGGGGAACTTGGTGCATCAGATGGAGTGAGAAGCAGAAGTCTGTTTTCATAATCAAATGGTGATAAGAGAGACTGCTTCAGGAACGTCTTTTTAGTTGGATAAGGAAGTCCAATACGAGATCCCCAGTATTTGAAATCATCATCAAGATTCAAAGTGGCACTTGTGAAGACAATGGTATCAAGATTGCTGTACAGATCTCCAACAAGGGAGGTTGCAACTTCAAGAGGTGATATTATGACCTTCATATCAACTACTTTTCCACGGCGTCTGTCTGCATCGAACCAATGAATATCTTCAGTCCATGATTGGAAATCACAGAATGTATCAAGAGTGCTTGTCTCTGCAAGTATTCTATTTATGTTTGCTTTCAGCTCTCTCTCTTTGTTCTGCTCCGTATCTGGAATCTCACAGTATTTAAGCAGCTGCTCAACGCTTCTTCCTAAATTATCTGCACTCTCCACAATATCCTTAGATAGAGCTATGAATTCGGTAAGTCGTCTTTGATGCTGAGCTTGTATGAAAACTGGTTCATAATTTGTTTTGTTGAATGTTGAGAGAAGATACTCAATGAGTTTCTCAACCGCAAGTTTCAGCTTGTAAAGTGATTCAACAGCACTGTCAATGGAAACACCTTGAGTGGAATATGCACCCATACTTTCAATTAGGTTTCGTCCTTTTCCTTTTTCTGCAATCATTATCTTGCTGATTCTTCTCAATACGGAGTGACCACTGTAGGTCTGAGAGAAGAACTCTGTTGCAGTGGATTCAATATTGTGGGCTTCATCAATTATAAGTCTGTTATAAGGAGGAAGAACAGCCTCTTCTGTGAAATCAATCTCATTGTCCTTTCTGCTTCTTGCGTCTGTGAAAAGTAGATGATGATTTGTCACAATGATTCTTGATTCAAGACATTGCTCTTTGTTTTTGTAGTAAAAACATTCTTTTCTATGTGGACATTTAAAATTTGAGCAGAGCTCAAAGTCACTGTTCACTTCTGAATATTCATAGGGAAGATATGATGGATATTCATTCAAAAGACCTGTTTCAGTATTTGCCAACCAACTGGCAAACTCACCATATCTTGATGTTGGATCTGTTGAAAGTATTGCATCAGATTCAAGTCTCTCTCTTGCTCGTCTTATGCATACATAGTTACCACGACCAACAGAAAGAGCGACACTGCACTCCTTCTTCAATATTTTGAACAGCTGCGGTATGTCTTTTTTGAAGAGCTGAGATTGAAGATTTATGGTAGCTGTTGCTATAACAGTTTTCTCTTCTCCATTGTTTATTGCATTGTATAGGGCTGGAACCAGATATGCATAGCTCTTGCCGATTCCTGTACCTGCTTCTATTATTGCAATATCATTCTCTTCATAAGCTTTTGCAACAGTTTTGGCCATCTCAATCTGACCATCTCTAACTTCATATGATGGAAGATTTTTATCTAAAATCCCATCCTTATCAAATATATCTTCTATTTCTGTACTCTTCATTTATTTTTCCTAGCTGTAAAAGTATAGCAGGTAAATTATTCTTTTAATACGGACAATCAAAATAATTTGATTCAGTTTTCACCATCATCAATCGCAGCAGTTATCAAATTTATAAACAACCACAATATTGGCTTTGCTGTTCTGCTCTTTGGTTGCACCAATCAAGATCTGCTTTAGATTGTTTGACATGGTGGAGCCACTCTCTTCATTGAAGACTGTCTCAAGACTCACCTTTCCCATCTCAAGGGCAACTGTCCAATCATTGTAATGATTTTCTATATCCTCAAGAGTCTCCTCTTTGTGATTGTACTTTCCATACTTGATCTCAAATATTTTTTCCAATTCATAGAACATCTTTTTCAGTGGCAGGGCAAATCCCTCTGCCTCTATATCTTCATTCACAGCATAAACTGCATAGAGTCCTTTTTCCTCACTCAACCAAACATATATAGAATTGAAACCGTTGACGACAGTAGAAGGACAGAGAGAATAAAAATCATCGCCCAATACAGAGGATTTAGAGTTAAGAATGCTCTCCACCTCTGCAAGGCTCATCCCTTTCTTGAGATTGAAGACATTTAAAAAGATCTTGATTGGATCAATTTCATTTTCATGGGACTGCGCACTTTTCAAAACTCTCTCTTTAAAAATCTCTGTGAAATCATTTTTCATATTTAAATATCTCCCTACAAATAGAGCACAACCAATTCAGGCGTGCTCAAATTTTTATTTATCTACTGTTTTTGAATACTCTTCAATCTTTCTATGAAGAGTCTTTCTACCAATCTTCAAAATCTCAGCTGCCTTAGTCTTGTTACCATTCACAGCAGCCAAAGTTTCAAGAATGAGCTGCTTCTCTGTATCCGCAAGACTTGTTCCAATATCAACAGTGATGGATGGATTCTCACTCAACTTTCTTACCTGAAGAGGAAGGTCTCCAACTTCAATGAGGTCATTTCTAGATAGAACAACTGCAGCTTCAACACAGTTTCTTAGCTCTCTTATATTTCCAGGCCAATCGTAGGAAAGCATTGAATGCTTTGCTGCATCTGTGAAACCTTTTATATCTCTTCCATTTTCATTGTTGATCTGCTCCAAGAAGGCTGTCATCAGCAGAGGTATGTCCTCTTTTCTCTCTCTAAGAGGAGGAACTGTAAG
>JALNVT010000119.1 GCA_023231265.1 Sphaerochaetaceae bacterium | reverse complement strand
TTTTTATCTTGCCAAGAAAAAAATCATATATGAATATAAGGGGTGTTTAATGAATGACTTCATTCAAGACAAAACTTCAAAAGGTACTATTGGTCTCATATCATATTGAGCTGTTGTTTTTATTCTATGTTCAAAAGATTTCAAAGTTAATTCTGGTTCGATATTATCAATATTGAGCTCAGCAAATTGTTTGCTTCCATATTTTACAGAATAAACATATTCATCTTGTATGTTACCAGAAGCTTTATTCACTCTTTGAGTGTATCCAGATACAAACACCTCCTCTATTGCAGGAGATATTGAAAATACAATCGATGCAAAGTATATGCTCATTGCTGATACACTTCTGAGATAATCAGATTTCTTCTCTTTCATACTTTTATATTTCACTGAGACTTTACCTGAAGCAAGAATTCTTGCCTTTTTTTGAGGATAGTCTTCAATTTCCGGTAAATCAATATCTAGATAAACTCTTCTACCATTTTCCATCACATCAAAAGAAACATTGAAATCGACTGGCATCTGGACTTCAGAGAAATATTGATCAAGCTTCTCCTTCAAGAAATCTGCTGTTGGTTCAAAAGTCAATTTGACCTCTTTCAGCCAATTCTCAAACTCAATTCTGTTTGATTCATTGATTCTAATTTCATTTTCTCTTTCCTGTTCTTCAAACTTCTCTTTTTCTGCTTTCCATTCATCAACTTTCACCTCAAGATATCTGTCCTTCCGTGATTCAACATACTCCTTTCGTTTTTTGTTTTTGAAGAAGATTGGATTCACATCATCACAAGCTTGAATCTGCAACATTTTAGTTACATCCACAATATCAGGCATTTTTTTTGGAAAACCTCTCTTAAAATAACGCTCAGGTTGTCTGGTTTTTGAATCTTCAAGAAGTCCATCCCAATCAGGAATTGATGATGAATATTTGTGAACATTGACAAGAACTTCTGTTTTTTCATTTATTTCGCCACATGCTATCTTTCTGAATTCCTGCAATTTCTTTTTAAAAGAATCATCTGACTTTATTTTTCTCAAAAGCCTCTTATCGTATATTTCAATTCCATCCTTCCTTATTGTGATCTCCTCCTCTCCAGTCTCATCATCTATCGACATACGGACATCAACACTGAGTTCCTCTCCACCCGAAGATGAGGTTCTTTGTTGACTTGAATTGCTGTTTAGTTTCTTTCTTGAAGAGATACCAGTTCCTGGGATTCCAACATTTGAATAAACTCCACTTGGACCAAATGATATCTTTGCTCCTCTAGGTCCCAATGAAACACCCAGGCCCTGTTTTGATATATTCAGTCTGACTCCATTTGCTATTTTAATTGATCTATGAAATCTCAATCCCATTTCTCACTCCCTATGATACATACAATATTTACTTTTAAAGTCCTCACCTTTTTATTTTACTTCAGATTGTGACAGTGTCAATTGATTTTCAACTGCATATTCCAAACCAGTTTTGAAAACAAACCTGGTTAAATTGATCTACAAATCTTATTTGAAGGTATATTTAAAGAGTTTGGACTGTCATTTGGTGCTGTATTTGCAATAATGGACTGCAAAAAAAATGAATTGCAGTATGTATAGAGTCCGGTTTAATGGTATCTCAACAATTTTGCATATGATGAACATCATCAAGTGATTGATACATATTCAATCTACTTGAAGTAAATGAGCAATTTTATATAATCTAGGCTTATGTAGGAAATAAGTATTATAGGACTTTCGCAGGTTATTTTTGGAATGATCCTGATGTTATCAAAGAAAAAAAGTTAAATCCGATTATATATTGATATTTTGGCTTGCAATACTGGGCCTTCCTTTTTTGCTGACAATAATTACAATAAAGGATATCTCATCACCAATCTTTTCAAGAGTCATAAATCAATCATTCACTCTTCTCCATGGGCCACTTCTTTATCTATATTTGAAAGAATTGACAAAACAAGAAGATAAAAAAGTTAAATACTGGCCTCATTTTATATTTTTTGGAATTTTTTATTCAATCTTTTTGATTGATCCGGCTCCTCTACATCCAGGAGGACCTCTTGAATCTGTAACTACAGGCTTCTCTTTGCTGACTCACTTTGGGCTGATCAACGTATGTGTGTTCATAATCTACGGAGTATTGTCTCTGAATTCCCTATATTTACATAGAAAAACTCTGAAGGAAACATTTTCCTATGAAGATGGCAACATAACTCTATTTTGGTTGAAGTTGCTTCCAATACTTTTTGTCATCATGATTTTTGCGATTTTGATTGTTGAGAATTCTTCTCTGAACAACTTCATTAAAATCGAGGGAATGCATCTTATTCTATTTCTTTTTTTTACCTTGTATCTTATTTTCTTTGGACTGAAACAGAAACAAGTGTATCCACAAAAAATTGAAGATGCTGAAAAAGAGAAGTCTGAAGAAGTAAAGACAGACAAAAATCTGTCATCAGATGAAAACAAAAAGATTTTAGATGAGATGAATGAGGTCATGAAAGATCAGAAACTTTTCTTGAATCCTGTACTCTCTGTATATGATTTGGCTGATGCAGTTGATGTATCAAGGCACAAAATATCATCGCTGCTGAATAACGATCTATCAATGAACTTCTATCAGTATGTGAACAGATATCGCCTAGAAGAGGTGTGCAGAAGAATGAAAGAGGATACAGAAAATAAATACAACATCCTAGATCATGCCTTTGTTTCTGGATTCAATTCGAAATCAAGCTTCAACAATCTCTTCAAAACTCATTATGGACAGACTCCAAGCCAGTACAGGAAGTCCTTAAAAGGTCCAAATGAATAAAAAAGGTACTAATTTAGAACAAATTGATCCAAATAGAGCCATTTGGACGATATAAACAGAATTCAGATGTATATTCGAGATATCAAAAATTGATATTGAGGTAAACAAATGAAAAAATTATCATTAATTTTACTTGCTGCAGTTTTATTACTAGCAAGTTGCACACAGACAAAAGCAATTTCAACAGATACAGATAATGTTGATTCAGAAATCACCGAATACAAACTTCCAGATACTGGACAATCTTATACATATGATGAAGATGGTCTTGTTGTGGAGGACGTTGATGAATCCAGTCCATATTGGGGCTCTGATGCATCAATAGAAGGAAATGAGTTATCATATCAGGACAATGGAGATGGAACTGTAACAGATCTAAATACAGGTTTGATGTGGCAGCAAACTCCAGATTTCACAAGATATACATATGATGAAGCATTGGAATATGTTGAAAATTTGAACACTGGTGGATACGATGATTGGAGACTTCCAACTATAAAAGAGCTCTATTCTCTAGCTGACTTTGATGGTGGTATTGTACCTGAAGGAGAGAGCACTCCTTACATTGACACAGACTACTTTGATTTTAAATATGACAAGCTCCTATTTGCAGGTCAATATTGGTCTTCAACTACTTATGTAAAGAATGGTGTTCAGAACTACAGTCAACATGGTTCTTTGCTTGGTGGATTTGGATTCAACTTTGCTGATGGCCACATCAAATCATACGAAACAGGTTA
The DNA here is from genome assembly GCA_023231265.1 of Sphaerochaetaceae bacterium. GTDB lineage: Bacteria > Spirochaetota > Spirochaetia > Sphaerochaetales > Sphaerochaetaceae > Pleomorphochaeta. The sequence continues at coordinate 4,221 of JALNVT010000119.1, read as the reverse complement.
CTACTTTGATGGAACAAAAATCAGTGATTCTGATGGCATCATGATTCCTGGTTGTTATGTTAGAGCTGTTAGAGGAACAACCAACCTTTATGATATGGATTACACTGATAACAATGATGGTACTGTCACTGATAATTCAACAGACCTCATGTGGGCTCAGGATGACAGCATTCAAACAATGAACTGGGTTGAAGCTCTTGAATATGCAAATGAATCAGAACTTGGTGGTTACACAGACTGGAGACTTCCAAATTCAAAAGAACTTGAGAGTCTAGTTGATTACGAAAAAACTGACTTCCCTGCTAACGATACAGACTTCTTCAATACATCAGTCACTGAATTCAATTCAGAACAGGATGCATATTATGTATGGACAAGCACAACTCAAGGTGATTTCAAATATACAGCTTGTTATGTTTCATTTGGTCCAGCTTGGAGCAAGAAAAACAGCAGTGAAGTTACTTACTATGATTGGCATGGTGCAGGTGCTCAACGCTCAGATCCAAAAACTGGTGTTGCATCAAATTATGAACTTGCATCTGAAATGGCTTCAGATTACATTTCTATAAACAACTATATAAGATTGGTAAGAGATGCTGACTAATTGACTGAATCAATTTAAAAGATTCAAAAATTATAGATAGTCCTCAAGATGGCCTTTGGTTTGTTCGACCAAAGGCCATCTTCCTTTTTTACGATGTGATACTGATAAAAATATTATTTATTCAAGAAAACTATAAATCTGCTCAATGTTTGGTAAAAAGCAATATAAAACAGTGCTGTTTTTAACTTCTGTAGCCAATCTCCACATTTTAGACATATGTTGTAATATTGAGTAAATTATTTTTAAATAGTAAACTACTAAAAAAATTATACAACAAAACTTTAATAATGTTCCAATTATTAAAAAAAGGGAGTTACATGAAGAGCATAGAGATGCTTTCAAAAATAGCATTATTAGCTGTAAATACAGAAGATTTTGATAATCAGATGAATGAAATTCTTCAAATAATTGGTCAGTACACCAAGGTCTCAAGAACTTATATATTTATCGATGATGAGGATGGTGAATCCACTTGCAATAAATTTGAATGGTGCAACGATGGGATAAAACCTGCAATCGATAACCTGCAGAATGTTAAATACAGCGACATTCCTTTCATTCCAAAAATTTTATCAGAAGAAAGACGACTGTATAGCAGTGATATAAAAACACTACCTCAAGAAATTGTTGACATGCTTGAGCCTCAGGGGATTTTATCAATAATCCTATATCCTCTGTTTATCAACAGTGAGATGAAAGGATTCATTGGATTTGATGAATGTAAAAACAATAAGATTTGGAGTGATGAAAATCTCAATCTGCTTGCTACCATCTCTGGTATAATTTCAAACATTTACAGCAACAAACATAACTTGGATAAGATAAAAGAACTATCAAGTAGAGATGCCCTAACAGATATTTACAACAGACGATTTATATTCAATGAGTTGGAAAAAGATTTGATAAAACACAAAAAAGATAATTTCAAATTTTCCATCACCATTTTGGATATTGATTACTTCAAAAAAATAAATGATAACTATGGCCATCAGGCTGGGGATTTCATCTTGCAGGAATTCACCAAGACCATTCTGAGCAATATAAGAAGAACAGATTTATTGGGAAGGTACGGCGGAGAGGAGCTCATCATTGTTACATATGATTCTTTAAAAGACAGTGCAGTAAAAAGAATAACTCAAATTTTAGAAATTATAAGAGATAAGAACTTTTTCTACAGAAATCAATCAATCAACTTCACCTTCAGTGCTGGAATATGTGATATTGCAGATTTCTGTAAAGATGATATATCAATTGAACGAATGATTTCGTTGGCAGATAAGAGATTGTACTGTGCAAAGGAAGAAGGAAGAGATTGCATTAAGTATACAGGATTGAATTGATTGTATTTTATTCAAGCATAAGGAAGGTTGGCCTCGCATTGAAGCCAACCTTATACTTTTATAATTTCTGACTGTTGTAAAGTTGAGTGTACTTACCATTTTCCTGTATCAAAGTCTTATGGTTGCCCTTCTCAATTATCTTTCCATCATCTATAACTATTATGTTATCAGCATTCACTACAGTAGATAATCTATGTGCAATAACTATTGAAGTTCTGCCCTGAGCAAGTCTTTCAAAAGCATCTGTGATGAGATGCTCACTCTCACTATCAAGAGCACTTGTTGCTTCATCAAAGATCAAAATTGGAGGGTTCTTCAAGAAGACTCTTGCAATTGACAGTCTCTGTTTTTGACCACCAGATAATCTTGCACCATGCTCACCAACTTGAGTGTCCAATCCATTAGGAAGAGAGGCAACAAATTTGTCTAAATTAGCTGCTTTGAGTGCATCCCATAACTCTTGGTCCGTTGCTCCTACTCTACCATATTTCAAGTTCTCTTTAATTGAAGCATCAAACAGGAAGATGTCCTGCTGAACAAAACCTATATTCTTATGAAGAGATGATTGCTGAATCTTCTTGATATCCTGACCATCTATCAAAAGAGCACCAGATGTGACCTCGTAGAAACGTGGAATCAAATTTGCCAAAGTACTCTTACCAGCTCCAGATTCTCCAACCAATGCAATGGTGGAGCCTCCTTCAATAGTTAAATTGATGTCTTTTAAAACTGGTGTTCCATTGTCATATGAAAAGTTAACATTCTCATATTTGATGATTCCATCTTTTATTTTGAGTTCTGTGGAATCTGGTAGGTCTTCAATTTCAGGATTGATTTCCATTACTTCAACAAATCTTTGGAAACATACAATACCCTGCTGCAGCTGCTCCATGAAGTTGATCAATCTATCAATTGGAGGAAGAATGACTGTGATGAACAAAACGAATGTTATCAAATCATAGGTCTGCAGCTGTCCTTTAGAGATCAATACAGATCCACCTACTATTGGAAATAGATAGCACAGGTTTCTGAAGAAGTTCATCATTGAGTGGAATTTTGCCATTGCGTCATACTGCTGCTTTTTGGCATCCATCAATACATTGTTGCTGTTGGCAAATTGCTTCTCTTGATATCCTTCTTTGTTGAATGACTTCACCTCTCTAATTCCTTGAATAGAATTTTCAACAGTGCTATTTACATCTGCTAGAGTCTTTCTGACCTTTGCAAATCTATTTTTCAATTTTCTACCATAGATAACACCATATACTGCAAGCAATGGAAATGGAATCAATGTTACAAGTGCCAACTTCCAACTGAAGATGAACATAGCAGTGAATCCACCAATGATTGTTATGCTGCTTATTATTATATCTTCAGGACAGTGATGTGCTGTTTCTGTGATCTGAAATAGGTCATTTGTAATTCTGCTCATTATATGACCTGTCTTTGTTTGATCATAATAACTGAAAGATAGCTTCTGAAGGTGAGCAAATAAATCTGTTCTCATATCCGTTTCAATATATACACCGAGGATATGTCCCCATTTGAGTCTTATGAAATCACATACCAATTGAATGATATATATCACTAGAATTGCAGCGAATGACATTATCATATAATTCCACATTAAATTTGGAAGATATGTTTTCATCAATCCTCTGGTCACTATAGGGAAAAATATAGATACTACGGAAAAAACTATTGCCGCTATAATATCTAAAACAAACAAGCCTACATACGGCCTGTAATACGAAAAAAACTTTTTTAACATTTATATTCTCCAATACATTTGTTGAATGTTTCTACAAAAAATGAGCAAAGTCCATCCCAATATGGTTTTGTTTTTAAAATCATATAGAAACAAACTGTATTAATTTTTTATATTATTTTTGACGAGTTCTCTCTAAAAACAATAAAATATTACCAATTTCCACAGCAAAGGAGAGATGTCCTCTTTGGATATCCTATAAGAGTTGATGTATAATTGCATCCTCTTTTTATTAAATTCTTATAAAATTAGGATTTTCTACTATTTTATGTCGTCAAGCTAGAGATGATGTTGGACCATCAGTGCAGATGCATATTATCACATTCATCTATATTTATCTACAATCTAAAAATGCCGACAGTCAATACTTTAAATTGATGACATACAAAAAAATCATCTTCAAAAGACCTAAATAAAGCTGGCTTCATCTCTTAAGAATGAGAATTCAACCAGCTTTATTTTCAGGATATCTTTTAAAAAGTACTATTTCAAACTTTTTTTGATCTCTG
>JALNVT010000118.1 GCA_023231265.1 Sphaerochaetaceae bacterium | reverse complement strand
TAGATTTAGAAATTGTCTGAGACAGACCGCCTGTAGCCACAACATACAGATCAAGATCATATTCTTCTCTTGTTTTCTGTATCATTGACTCCACAAGACCTGTGTAGCCATTCATTATACCAGATCTAATGGATTGATCTGTTGTTCTACCCATCATGTGAGCAGGGCTCTTCAATTCAACCTGCGGTAACTGTGCTGTGTTTCCAAAGAGAGAGTTCACTGCAGTCAGCAAACCAGGAGCTATTGCAACGCCAAGAACCTCACCACTCTTTCTGACACAGCTCATTGTAAGAGCTGTACCGAAATCAACAGTGAGTACATCCTTATCAGGATGCATGTGATGTGATTGAGCAAGGTTACATAATATATCGCTACCGAGCTGTAAAGGTATGCTCTCACTGATCAAACCGTTTTCAAGCTGTAGGTCTATCATTATTGGCTCAATGCCGAATAAACGTACTATATTCTTCTGTAGAGCCCTTGTTAAGTTGGGTACTACAGAAGATATCACTGCTCTATCGATATCATACTCATTGCCATGTCTTGAAAGTGATTCCAACATGACAAAATATTCATCAGTCGTCTTTTTAGGGTCACTGTGGATCCTCCAACTTTCAACCCATTGATTTCCATCATGGATTGCAACAACTATATTGGTATTTCCAATATCGACAGCGCATAGCATATATTATCCCCTATATAGAAAGATGATGTTCTTGAGGAGCAGCATAAAGTTCGTCTCTCAACTTATTTACGCCTTCATCCTTTAGATAATCATCAAAAGGCATCATTCTATCAATGATTCCGCCTGGTGTGAATTCAATGATTCTGTTTGCAATTGTGTTAACAAACTGGTGGTCATGAGAGTTAAATAATAGCACACCCTTGAAATCTATCAAAGCATTGTTCAAAGAACTGATTGATTCAAGATCTAAGTGAGCTGTAGGTTCATCAAGCATGATGCAGTTAGCTTGCTCAAGCATGAGCTTTGATAAGATACATCTTACCTTCTCACCACCGGATAGAACAGTACAATCTTTCAGTGCTTCATCACCGCTGAACAGCATTCTACCAAGGAATGATCTGATGTAAGTATCATCTTTCTCATCTTTTGAATACTGTCTCAACCAATCTGTGATAGAATCATGTTCTTGGAAGTACTTATCATTGTTCTTAGGGAAGTAAGAATGAGATGTTGTTACACCCCAGTTGTACTCACCTTCATCTGGTTCCATCTCACCATTAAGAATGTCAAATAAAACAGTCTTTGCCTGATGCTGTGGACCAACGAAAGCAATTTTATCACCATGGTTCAACTGCAAGTTCAGTTTGTTCAAAACAAGCTCACCTTCGACAGTTTTGCTGAGATCTTTAATTTCTAAGATATTGTTACCAGGTTCTCTTGTAGGTTTGAAGCTGATGTAAGGGAATCTTCTTGATGATGGTTTGATATCATCTAAAGTCAATTTATCAATCAACTTCTTTCTTGAAGTTGCCTGTTTGGCTTTTGATGCGTTAGATGAGAAACGTTGAATGAAGTCTTTCAATTCTGAAATCTTATCTTCTTTCTTCTTCTTGTCATCTTTCATCTGTTTTGCAACAAGTTGACTTGATAGATACCAGAAATCATAGTTACCAACATAAAGTTGAACCTTTCCATAATCGATATCTGCAATGTGTGTACAGACACTGTTCAAGAAGTGTCTATCATGGCTTACAACTATAACTGTGTTGTTGAAGTTCTCTAGGAAATTTTCCAACCATTCAATAGATTCTAAGTCAAGGTGGTTGGTAGGTTCATCCAATAGCAAGATATCAGGAGTACCAAACAATGCCTGTGCCAATAAAACACGAACTTTAACATTGTCTTCTACTTCAGCCATTTTCTTTGAATGGAGAATTGTATCAATACCAAGACCGTCGAGCATCTGTGCTGCTTCAGCTTCAGCTTCCCAACCGCCCATTTCAGCGAATTCGCCTTCAAGGTCAGCTGCTCTGATACCATCTTCTTCAGTAAAATCTTCTTTTGCATATACTTCATCACGTTCTTTCATAACGCTATAAAGCTTTTCATAACCCATGATAACAGTCTCTAAAACAGTGTACTCTTGGAATGCAAAGTGATCCTGTCTCAACATGGTCATTCGCTCTCCTGGAGTGATTATTACATCACCAGTATCTTGCTCAATTTCACCTGCAAGAATTTTCATAAATGTAGATTTACCAGCTCCATTAGCGCCGATAATACCGTAACAGTTACCAGGTGTAAATTTAATATTTACATCTTTGAAAAGTACCTGTGTACCATAAGAAAGAGAGATGTTCGATGCTGTTATCATTATTTTTTGTCCTTATAATTATTTTAGCAAAAAAAAAGCAACCATATAAGTGGCTGCCTAACTTTATAGTCCCTAGGGGAATCGAACCCCTATTTAAAGACTGAGAATCTTTCGTCCTAACCGTTAGACGAAGGGACCGACTTTAATAGCTGGGATAGAGGGATTCGAACCCCCAAAGGCAGAACCAGAATCTGCAGTGTTACCATTACACTATATCCCAATCACAAATCACGTGTGGTAATATATGAAATTGAATGATTATTGTCAATATGGTTTACAAAATTTATGCAAAAAAAATAAATTTTGCAAACCTAATCATTCATTATTCAGCGTTATAAGTAACCAAAACATCAACTTTGTGTGGCTCTAAAACCTTCTCGTAGCCGAGAAAAGGTAGTCCAATAATTCCGCTGATTGCTTCAATAGTTCCACCATTACGTTCAATTATATCACAAGCAGCAGCTACTGTACCACCAGTTGCAACTAAATCATCAAGAACTAAAAAGTTGTCACCATCTCTGATATCAACATCTTGGATACATACTGTATCTGTGCCATATTCCAATTCAAATGATTGTTCATGAGTTTTTCCAGGTAATTTACCTTTCTTTCTTACAAGTACAAGAGGAACGCCCATTTTAACTGCTAATGGTGCTCCAAAAATAAACCCTCTTGCTTCAATGCATGCAATTCTATCAATATGCTTATCTTTATATTTATCGTACAAAGCATCTATGCAATATCGAAATGCTTCAGGTTGTTCTAAAATACCTGTAATATCAAAAAATAAAATTCCCTTTTTAGGAAAATCAGGCACCTTTCTTATGGCTGCGTCTAAATCATAGGAAGTAGTCATCAGTATCTCCTCATTTTATTGGTTCTTTTTGAAAGCACTCACTCGCGCACTGGCAGTTACATTGAAATCATCTCTGACTCCGTCCTGTAAGTATCTATAAGCAAGCCCTGCAATCATAGCACCATTATCTGTACATAGCTTAAGAGAAGGGAAAGTTACAGAATAACCACCTTTCTCGAGAGCTTTAAGTTCACTTCGTAACAAACTATTGGCCGCAACTCCACCACCTGCAGAAACTCTTTTGAGTCCGGTGTCTTTCAATGCAAGCCTAATTCGTTTCATCAATACATTTACAGCAGCTCGTTGAAAACTTGCTGCAATGTTTTCTTGGGACTTCTCAGATTCTCCATCCCAGAATTTGTCCAGCTGATTTATTACTGCTGTTTTCAATCCTGAATAGGAAATATCATATTCATGTCCCTCACCATTGATTGTTGGTCCTGGAAATAAGAAAGCTTTGTTGTTACCATTTTTAGACAATCTGTCTATAACAACACCACCTGGATAACCAAGTCCATAGTGTTTTGCAACTTTATCAAAAGCTTCTCCAATCGCATCATCAATAGTGGTTCCCATTACCTCTACTTCATCATAACCTTTAACCTTGCAGATAACTGTATGACCACCAGATACCAATATACCTAAATAAGGATATTCCTGTGGGTTCTCTATCTGAGAGGCATATAAATGAGCTCTAATATGGTCGATTGTAATAAAAGGTACATCAAGACTGGCTGCAAGCCCTTTGGCAAAGTTAACACCTACCAACAGAGAACCAAGAAGTCCTGGTCTGTTTGTGACTGCTACTGCGTCAATGTCTTCCTTTGTTATTCCTGCCTGGTTTATAGCGGCAAGAACAACTTGATCTATCCATTCTGTGTGTAATCTGCTTGCAAGTTCAGGAACAACACCTTCATAAGGTTTGTGAAGTTCTATTTGAGTTGCTACAACATTACTTAATATGTTTCTTCCATCTTCTACGATAGCAGCACTGCATTCATCACAAGATGTTTCAATCCCTAGTACATACATATATTTATTAATCTTCCTCGTCGTCTTCTAATGTCTCACCATCTTGCATCATTCCATCTAAGAAATGAAGAAATGCTGTTACATTGTGCATTCCAGTGTAAGCTTCAAGTTCAGCTCTTTGCTGTAAATCAGAGATATTAGCGCCCAAATTTAAAGATTCTGGAAATAAATCCATATAAAAATCCGCAACTTCTTCATCCCATACTTCTGCTACATTTGCAAGCTCCCTTGGAGTCTCGAAATGAGAATACATAATAAGTTCATTGCTTACTGGAAGTTTATTTACTTTAATTTGTCGTGTTTGTATTTTTCTCATAATGCTAATCTACATGTTTTTATCATTTAAGGCAATAAAAAAGACTAAAAGTGGCGAAATATCTCAAAAAAAATAAAGATATTTCATTGAAAATAAAAGAAAAAAGAAATGCAGAAATAGGATTTTATGCAATTTTAGGGATTGAAAAATTAAAAGTTTTAAAGTATCTTCAATCAGTGTGGTGCCAGAATAGCTCAGGGGTAGAGCAACTCTCTCGTAAAGAGTAGGTCGTCGGTTCGAATCCGACTTTTGGCTTTAAAAATTCTCTTATAAAACATTCTATTTTAGATATAAAATCAATAAATAATCATATAACTTTTTTATTGAATCTTTAATATACCATACAAAATTCATTATATATTGCAAGCAAAATTAAGTACCTCATGCAATCATCTTTCATAATAAATAAAATAATTTTGATTATCAACAGAGCTTCTGTAAAATAGAAAAGAAGACAGTGTTGAACACCATCCTCTCTTCCAATTCAGTTGAATCTCAACCCATCAATTTGACTCATCATATTATTGTAATATCATCAGATGAGCCACTGCGCTATGATCACCATTATAGATTTCTTTTATCTTTTGAGACGTAAAAGAATTTTGATTTATCCTTCCAAGCTTTTTTGTTGGACATTATGGTATAAGTGATTAAAAATCCAATCAGATATATCACTGCCACACCGAGTGCTATATAAAGATATCTATTATCTCCTGTAGCATAGGTCTTGGCCGGAAGATTCACTGTCAATATAATTGGTATTGCAAAAGGCAATACAATTCCAGTTGCCAATGCATAATCCTTTGCAACAGGTGTCTCAAAATTAGGATCTACAATTCTAAGCAATGCAAGTCCAGTTGGAAGTGTTCCTGTTGATGCACCGAAGACCAACAGAGTTCTGTAGAACTGATGATCATCAAACAATCTACTCGAATATGCTGGCAGAATGAATACTGTGATTACAATTCCAATCAGTATCAAAGTGATCACAACACCCCAGTAACTGGCCAGAGCTATTATGCTTATTGCACCTAGAGATGCACATACTGTGGTATCAACACTGAAGCCTACAACTCTGTTTAAAGTACCATTATCTATGCTTGTTGAAAGTCCAACCCTCTCTATTACTCTTCTGACGGCAAGAGCAATCAAAGCAGAGAATACAAAGTTGATTCCCCAGAAGCTGTTTGCAAGTTCAAGACCGATGGGACCAATCAATGAGAGCAGTTTCTCCACGCCTACCAAAAAGACCCAGCTCAAAAAGTATGTAAAGAATATCAAAGCCAGATGATAAGTCAGTGTATCAATTGATTCACTGTTTGTTGTGAGCTTTGATCCTTCACTCTGATTCTTTGAGATGAAACCTGTCTGTGTATCACTGCATCTGATTCTATCAATCTGCTCTTGAGTCATCCATCCACGACTTATTGCAATGTTTATAAGAATAACACCACCAATAGATCCAATTATGAAACCAAATGCAGCCATTGTCAGTCCAACAGATGAAGCACCAACAAAACCAAGAGGTTCCCAGATCACACTCATTGAATAAGCCTGCCCTGGTCCAAGTTCAAATCCTAGAGGAAGTGTGTATGCAATCGATAAGAACAGATCTGGAAAGACTGTCTTGCTCAATATTATAACGGCAATCAATGCAAAGGTCACCTGAAGTCCATACTGACCAATTATGGCAACTGTTGTCTGCTTCACTGCCCTAGATACTTTGTTTGATCCATCTTTTGGATATATTCTCAGCATCATCGCTATGAATGTTATATTCAGCAGATGATAGACAAGTGCTCCAAGGAAATCAGTTTTCAAATTCAAAGCAGGAGCAAATGCATTGTAAAAAACAAGCAGAAAGAAGCCACCAATAATTGATGATGGAATCAAAAACTTCTGAAGAAATTTAACTTTAGCTCTCAAAAGAGCTCCAATCAACATGAATGTTGATATTATAAAAATGTGAATCAAAACATTAAATTCCATTTGATAGATTCTCCTTTATGATTTCATAGCTCTCAAAATAATCAAAGAATTTAAGAGAGCAGCCATCTGCACCCAATCTAATTCTGTATTGTGTTCCATTGTGGTATAATTCAATTGACTGCTTTGCATTCAAAATCAATGATGTTATTGAATCAAAATCCAAAATCAGTTTCTTATCATCATAGCTCACTATGATTGCATGGTTTTCCATTCTCACCTTTATTTTCTTTGACAGAACGACCATCTTTCCATCTCTCAAGGTCTGAAGAAGAACTCCTGGCTCTTCTTTAAATCTATCAACATCAATGAGTTGCTTCTTCTCCCACTCTCTCCATTGATGGAGTGTTTTGAAGTTATGTGAGGTAGATTTGATTTTAAAGTAATCATCCATCTCTGTTTCACAGCTGCATTGTGTACAAACTGCTGTTTTACCTGATGTATCAAGAGTGTCTATTGCACCACATGATGGACATATATAGAGGATCTTCTGAAGTCCTTCCACCTGATGATTGCATTTATATGGTATATGATTCTTATCTTCATATGCATCATGAGAGAAACCCAATTCTTCATTTATAATATCGTTTATCTCACCAATCTTCATATGTTTGAATTCTTCAGGATACAGGACTCTTTTTACCTTGACTGCAATTGGACCTTTTCTATCCACATTTGACCATCTTGGCTTTCTTGCAAACGCTCCCTCAAGATTTATAAAAATAACTGGAACTTTAAATATTCTAACAAGCTTTGCAGTTGCTGCATTGTCCAAAGGATTGAAATCTCCATCCCAAGTTCTGCAACCTTCAGGGAACAGACCAACACATTCCTCATTTTGAAATGCTTTTTTCATTTCATTTATTGTTGATAGGTCAGATCTACCCTGCTGCTTTGCAATGCATCTTGCCTGTTTCTCCAATAGAGAGCCCAGAAGCTTCAGTTTGAAGAGATATGCTCCAGTTACCCATCTGACATGAAAAGGAAATAGAAGAGAGATGAACACAGGATCCAACAGATGACAGTGATTTGATAGCAGCAAGCACTTTCCATCTATATCATCAAGCAAATTTTCATCTTCCAAACTCAACTTATATTTTTTCCCAGCATAAATACCATAAGTATGCTTTGCAAACTTCAATATTGCCGGGTTTTTTTCTCTCAATGCTACTTTCATATAGCTCCTTAATTTTAACTCATTTTATATAAGATCATTATAAACTTACTATCTTACCATCTAATTTATGAACTATCCACTTTTATTTACTGACTTGACACCAGAAGTCAAAGTTTAAATCATCAACAGATCAAAGAACTCAAGAGATTGTCCCCAAAGCTCAGTTCAGTTATTTTGAATC
>JALNVT010000117.1 GCA_023231265.1 Sphaerochaetaceae bacterium | reverse complement strand
CAAATGATATCTATGGACACCTTGTAGGTGATGAGATATTGATAAAGATAGCCCAAATAATAAAAGCAAATGTTGAAAAAACAGATATTTCCTGCAGATTTGGTGGAGATGAGTTTGTAATTGGCTTATTTGATAAGAATGAAGAGCAAGCTAAATCAATATTGGAGCAAATCCAAAAGAGTGTAACAGAAGTTGCTGCTAGTTATAAAGAAGCAAACTTGAGCATCAGCATCGGTGTTGCTTATGGTGTTGGAAAAGGTGCTGGTGGATCATCAACTTGTGTATCAATGATGCAGAATGCTGATAAAGCTCTTTACCATGTTAAGAAAAATGGAAAGAACGCTGTTCATTTCTTCTCTGAAGATAATGATATTTACAGTTAAAACATCTTTCATACAATGAACAATGCACCTCATTATTGGCAACACACAGTGCTAACCAATTGAGGTGCTTCATTGTTTTTAAAAAGAGATATATCTAAAAGGTTTTAGCCCAATCCAATGCTTTTGCTTTTTGATTCTTTAAATCCTTACTTACGGCTTTAAGAGAGCATATTGAGATCAAAGAATTGTTCTCGCTTACAAGGTTTTTGATTAAATCATCTGTTTTCTTATTGCCCCCTTCACATGTATAGAACATTCCAATTTTCTTATTTTTTATATTATTTGCTTTGAGTAAGGAATATATAGGAGATGAGACACCACCAGCCCATACAGGACTTCCAATTATAATTGTTGAGTAATCATCAAGATTATGAGCTAGAGGGTTCAGTTTGGGCTTCCTCTTTGCTGTTGCTTGATAACCACCAATTACTTATTTAAAGAAACTTTTTGATTTTATTTCTTTTTTGGGTCTTACCCTCTCTATATCCAGATTGAGTTCTTCTGCTAAATACTTAGCAATTTTTTCAGTGCTACCTTCCAATGAATAGTACAGTACTAAAGTTTTATCCATTTCTTCCTCCGAAAATACTTACAAGAGTGTTTAAAATAATAAAAACACAATCAATATCATTGTAATATTAATTTATTGTTAAATACATACTCAGATTTCAAATACATTACAAATCTAAATCTTATATTGATTGCTTCTTAATGAGAAAATTGTAAATCAAGGATTAAAAAAATTTTCCAATCAAGTCATTTTTTTGAAAATTTGACAGGAAAGGAAAATTAAAAATTGTATCATGTCTAATAGCTATCGAAGTTTTATTGCTTACATAGCCTTCTTAAGTATCTTAATACCATATGAAGGAAGCTGTATGCTATTGATGACTTTACTATCAGTATCAATATCAATAAGCTCTTTATCTTCAATATTTAAAGATACTGATTCTTTATTAAAATTCATTATAAAATAGAATTCTCCTTCTTCATCACTTCTCTTCTGACAGGTAACACCTTGAGGAAGATTTGAAATAATATTTTGTTTAATATTTAAATCAACAATTAACTTTTTATAAAAATCGTCATAAAAAGAATCCTCCATGCGGGTTGCTAAATACCAAGTGACACCATTTTTAAATTTATTCTCCGTTATTGCTGCTGTATTTGCCATATTGGATAAAGTATATTTACCTTTAATTTCCGCAGTTTTAACTCTGAGTCTATCTGCATAATGAAATACATCATATTCCCTTTCATCATCAGCATTCCATTTAACTTTAATTTTTTGCTTCAAAGGATTGCTAATAACATCTGTATCTTCTACAACTATTCCTGCTAACTCTTTAAGCTTACCAGGGAAACCGCCAAGGAAACAAAGATCACTATCATTAACAAGTCCTGTAAGATATGTGAGAATTAACGTCCCGCCATTTTCTACAAACTTAATAAATTTTTCAGCGACTCCATCTCTCAGCATATATAACATAGGGGCAACCACTAATTTATAATTATCAAACGGAGAATCCAAACTATCAATGATATCACAAGATATGCCCAAGTTCCAAAGAGCTCTGTAATGCGCAATACATCTATCCTGATAACATTTCTTTTGACTTCGTGGAAGTTGAGCAAGAGATAGAGCCCATTCATTCTCTAAGTCATAGATAATAGCAACTTGTGAGTTTGTTCTGCAATTAACTATCTGTGATAAATTCTCAAGCTTTTTTCCAACTTCCACAACATCTTTAAAAACCGGTGTTTTATCATCACCTAAATGATTGACAACAGCACTGTGGAATTTTTCTTCTCCACCTCTACTCTGCCTCCACTGAAAGTACTGCACTGTATTAGAACCATGAGCAATTGCTTGCAAAGATGATAGTAAATGCATGTTGGGCTTTTTAGGAATACTGATTCCCTGCCAGTTTGTTGCACTTGGTGTTGATTCCATCATCATAAATGGAGCTTTTTTATAAGAACGATGCATGTCATGGAAAAAAGCGGTTTTTACACCTTCCATCCACTCTCTATCTCCAATATGCCATCGAGGATAACTATCCCAAGAAATAACATCAACATATTTTGCAAAATTCCAATAATTCAAATCGACATTTGGCAACATAAAATTTGTTGTAATAGGGATATTCGGAGTTTCTTCTCGTAGGACAGATATCTCAGATTTAAAAAAATCTAAAGTTTGGTCACTTATAAAACGTTTCCAATCCAGCATAAGACCTGAAATAGAATTATCAGACGGAAAGATTTGATTCCAATCTGTAAATCTATGACTCCAGAAGCTCGTCCACCATGCTTTATTCAAATTATCTAATGTTTTATACCTCACTCTCAACCATTTCCTGAAATCATCTATGCAATAATCACAGTAACATGCACCTGCATTATATTCATTTGAAACATGCCATAACAGCAGGTTCTTCCTCTTTCCATATCGTTGAGCAAGCTTTCTATTTATAATTGCAACCTTCTCTCTATAAATTGGAGAGGTTCTGCAGTGATTATGTCTCTGACCATGAGGTTCTCTTTTCCCTTTTTCATCAACTCTACAGACTTCAGGATATTTTTTACTCAGCCAAGCAGGTTTTGATCCACTTGGAGTTCCCAAAATTGCATAGATATTGTTTGCTTCAAGTCTATCAAAAAGATCATCCAACCAATCAAAATTGAACACACCTTCTTGAGGTTCAATCTCCGCCCAAGAAAAAATACCAATACTCATCACATTGCATCTGGCTTCTTTCATATATTTAAAATCTGTATCTAAAATCTCTGGATAATCAAGCCATTGTTCATAATTGTAATCTGCTCCATGTAGAAGTACTGAGGTTTTAAGCCCAATAGGCTTTGAAATATTTGTCATTATTTAATCTCCTTATTTTATGGAACCTGTTATTCCCTGAGTAAAATACCTCTGCATTGCAAAGAATATTATTAGCATGGGTAAAATACAGAATAGAACTGATAGCATCAGCACACCATAATCTGTAACATAACCAGATTGTAATCCAGCAATTAACATTGGCATTGATATGCTATCATTGCTCTGCATTATGATTTTAGGCCATAGATAGTTATTCCAACCATTCATGAACACAACAGTTACAGCAGCTGCAAAAACAGCTTTCTGTGTAGGTATATAAATTCTAATAAAGATTCCAATTTCACTGAGACCATCAATTCTTGCAGCATCAATAATTTCATGAGGAAATGATCTAGAATTTTGACGAAATAGCATTATTAAAA
Organism: Sphaerochaetaceae bacterium; assembly: GCA_023231265.1. Classification (GTDB taxonomy): domain Bacteria; phylum Spirochaetota; class Spirochaetia; order Sphaerochaetales; family Sphaerochaetaceae; genus Pleomorphochaeta. Next base: position 4,268 of record JALNVT010000117.1, on the reverse strand, counting down.
ATGGAGTTGAGATAGTAGGTAAAACAAATCCAGCAGTTGAATTCAACAACCCATATTCAGAAACCATCTGATAGAGTGGTATCATAACGGCTGCAAAAGGAATCATCATTGCTAAAAGTAAGAAAGAAAACAATCTATCCTTATGCTTGTCATGATATATTTCAAATCCATAACCAGCAATCGAACAAACAAGAAGACTCAAGACAGTCATTATTCCAGCATACTTAAAAGAATTCCACATAGCTTGCCATAGATTGGTTGATCCAATTAAATTTTTATAATTAGTTGCTAAATTACTTCCAGGAATCAGTGTACCTGAAATTACATCGACACTTTTATTTGTTGCCGCTATTACCATCCAAAATAATGGGAAAACAGATAGTATAACAGCAACAATCAAAAAGGTATAAGTTCCAACTCCAAGAGATTGAGTTGATTTTGTTTTTTTATTTATATTAATCACGGACATCTACCACCTTCATCTGAATAAGTGCGAGGAATGCTACCAACAGTAAAATTACATATGAAAGAGCTGCCGCGTAACCAAAATTTGGAACATATTTAAACGACAGGTTATAAATATAATGAGACATAGTAATTGAAGCATTTGCAGGTCCACCTGCAGTTAAATTAACTGATTCATCAAATAATTGAAGAGTACCATTAATAGACATGATGCTTGTCAAAAGAATCATTGGTTTCAATAATGGAGCTGTAATACTGAAGAAAGTCTGAAACTTAGAAGCTCCTTCTAATTTCACAGCTTCATAAATTGAAGGGTCAATGTTTTGAAGTCCAGCTAAGTAAAATACAATATTGTAACCAGTCCATCTCCAAATCAATGCAATTATAATTACAATTTTTGCACTTGTTGGGTGTCCTAGAAAATTATAGGCTTTAGAAAGAATACCAAAATTCAACAGGATGGTATTAAAATATCCATCAATTGCAAATAAGCTTCTAAAGATTACCGAATATGCAACCAGAGGAGTTGCACATGGTAGAAATAGCAAAATTCTAAACAACCCTTTATATTTTAATTTTGGGTTATTCAATATAGATGCTAAGGTTATTGCAAGAACCAACATAATAGGTACTTGAATAATTAAGTAGAAAAAATTATTTCTTACAGACTGCATGAATATTTTATCTTTTAGCATTCTAGTAAAATTATACAAGCCAGCCCATTCCATATTGACTCCAATCCCAGTTCTAAAAGACATATATAATGCCTTGAACATAGGATAGAAGCTCATAGCAAATATGAGTAAAGTTGCTGGTAATATAAAAAACCATCCAGTAATTGATAGTTTATTTTCTACAGTTAATTTACTTTTGATTTGCATTTGTTTTTGTTTTTTATGACTCAATTTATTATTCCTCCAAGATCTTAAGCTATACATATATAATGGAAACCTATAATGGTTTCCATCATATATATTTGACTTTAAAGATGGTATTTAATTACCCATCATAAAGTTAACAGTATCTTGAGCGTCTTGGAAAGCTTCTTTAGCTACTGCTCCTGATTGTATTTGAGTGATAGCTGTGCAGACTGCATCTCTTGCATCATAATAATAAGCTCCACCTTCAATTGCAGGAACTTTTCCAGCGAACTCTGTAATAATACTCATTATTGGTTGACCACTGAAGAATTCGTTTGGTTGACTGTAAACAGAAGAATTAGCACTTGGTAAGTATGTTCCAAGTACTCCATTTTGAGCAACTGCATCATACAATTCCATTGAACTACCGAATGTCATAGCAAAGAAATCAGCAGCTAAATCTACGTTCTTACAAGCTGATGTTACTGCCCATGAAGAACCACCATTATTTGAATAATTAGTTGCTGTCGGAATTCCATCTAAAGAAGGCATGTTTGTAATCTTCCATTTACCTGCTTGATCTGTTGCACCTTGAATGGTAGCAGCAATCCAACATCCAGTCATAGTTCCAGCTACAGCACCACTAGAGAATGAATTGGTATATCCAGACCAATCTGTTGCTTCTATACATGTTCCATCATCCAACATCTGCATATAAGTTTCAGCAACCTTATATAGGACATCATTATTAACAATATTTGGAGAACCATCAGTATTGAATAAAGAAGCACCAGCTGATTGCAACATCATGTTGATGATATCAGAAGAACCTGCTTGAGCTGAAAGTAAAGGCTTACCAGTTTTTTCCAATACAACTCTAGCTTGTTTCAACCATTGGGACCATGTAATATCTGTAAAGTCATCAATTGTGTATCCAGCTTTAGCAAGTATATCTGTTCGGTAACCGAATATTACTGCTCCATTATCAAATGGGACCCCATAATTCTTACCATCAATAACAGAGTATCCAGTTTTACCAGAAGCAAATTGAGTATAATCAATATTGGTATTGCTCAAATCAGTAAAAACTTCAGGAAAACTCATATAATTCTTTTGGAATGCATTGTCTTGAATCAATAAGATGTCTGGTAGAGAATCTAACTTTCCAGAAGAAGCAATTGTTGTAAGTTTAGTTTGCAAAGTGTTCCAGTCTCCTTGATCTTCAATAACTAGATTGAACTCAGGATGGTCTTCTTTATAAATTTCTGCTGCCTTTTGCATGGTTGCCCCATTAAATCCCATATCCCATAACCAAACAACTAATTCATCAGATTTTGAGGTATCTACAGTTGCCTCTTTTTGCCCTGATGCCATTAATAAACTAGAAGCTGCAATTGTAATGCAAGCTAATGTAAATAAAATTTTCTTCATTGATTTCTCCTTTTTTAATAACTTAACGGTTTGTGCAACCGGTTATTCAATCTAATAGTACCATACAGGAAATTACCTGTCAAACAAAAAGTTCATTTTTTTTAAATTTGGTCATGCATTAATAGAAATAAGATTTCTTTATTATAAAAAATAAGATATCATAATTTATTTGATAAAATATTATGATATAATAAATTAAGTTTTTATATTATTTTAAAATTCTATTCTTTTTCAATTGTAAGAATGATTATATAGCTTATTAAGTTAACCTCTTTTATTTTCTTAACTCTTTATTAATTAATTTATGAGTAAATAAATTTATCATGTTTATTACACATTTGTTGCGCATAATTGCGCAATAAGTCGCAATATAACAAATATTTTACTATTATTGTTGCGCTAAAGGGCATAACTGTGGTAAAAATTTATTATGGACACTAAAAATGAAAAGACATATACACTTGATGCTATAGCCAAAGAACTTGGAGTAAGCAAAACTACTGTATCTAGAGCCATATCAGGAAAAGGTAGAATTGGTTTTGAAACAAGAGAGAGAATTTTAGAATTCATCAAGACAAACAATTATAAGCCAAATGTAATTGCCAGAGGTCTTGCTGAAAAAAAGACTTATAACATTGGACTTGCTTTACCTGAGGAATTGAAGGCATGGGATTCTCCTTTTTGTCATAGAAGTATAAACGGAATATGTGATGTCGCAACAGCAAATGATTATGATTTAATTCTCCTTTGGATTAATTATAATAATATAACTCAATTAAAAAGGATTGTGGATAATCAGAAAGCTGATGGTATCATTCTAACAAGAACAATGGTAAAGGATGACCCTGTTAAGTATTTAAAGAAAGCAGAGATGCCATTCGTTGTTATAGGTTCATCAGATGATAAATCAGTTACCCATATTGACAATGACCATGTTCAAGCTTGCAAAACACTTACAGAACTACTCCTAAGTAGAGGACTTAAAAAAATTGCCTTAATTGGAGGAGAGACTCATCTTTGTGTAACAAACAGTAGGTTAAAAGGATTTAACCTGGCCCTTGAAGGAAAAGAAAAATCTGTTAAAAGTAAGGTTGTCTTGGATGCTATTACACAGCCTCAGATTATTAAAGCTACAGATGAAGTTTTAGAATCAAAACCTGATTGCATTGTTTGTATGGATGATTACATATGTTCTGTTGTGATGACTCATTTAAACGAAAGGCGAATATCTATTCCAGAAGATGTCTCTATTGCTACTTTCTATCGAAGTGTGATGCTTGAAGGCTTCAATCCTCCTATTACAGGATTAGAGTTTGATGAAAAAGCGCTTGGTGGAATTGCTTGTGAAAAATTGATTGAAAAGCTAAAAGGGAAAGACGTTCAAGATTTCTTAAACTCCGACTATAGACTGTTTATGGGAAAATCAATCAAACAATAAAAGAGCAACTATGTCAGCAATCCGAAAATAGAATTTCAGTCGTTATTGATTTGAGAATTGTAATCAAGAAAATT
>JALNVT010000116.1 GCA_023231265.1 Sphaerochaetaceae bacterium | reverse complement strand
TCAGGTTTCATCATGGCAATTACATTGAGTTTGGAAGATTTCATAATTACATTCTTTGTCTCAGGACCAGGATCAACAACTCTTCCAATTTACATGTACTCATTGATTAGATTTGGTATATCACCAGTGATAAATGCTCTCAGCTTCTTCATGATTCTATCAATAACTGTAATTGCTGTTACATTGAGATATTTCTTAAAAGACATAGCTAGCATAAAATAGCAAAAATCAGGAGACCTATAAATTGAATTCAAAAAATAAAAATATAAGACGAGCCATAGTGATATGTGCATTGATAATTGTGCTGCTTGTTCTGTTCTTTCATAACAGATACAAAAATATGAACAACACTCTCTATCTTTATAACTGGAGCAGTTACACACCAAGCGCAGTTATAGATGAATTTGAAGAGGAATATGGAGTTCATGTAAGCATAGATAACTTCTCATCAAATGAAGAGCTGTTTGCAAAACTTCTATCTGGAGCCGACGGATACGACATAATATTTCCATCACAGGACTACACAGAGATCATGATAAATCTTGATATGCTTGATAAACTTGATCACTCAAAGATGCCAAATCTTCAGTATGTATCTTCCAGTGTGAAAGAGAAAGCAACATATGATCCCAACATGGATTATGCTGTACCTTATTTCATGGGTGCCTGTGGTATTGCTGTAAATACAGATAAGGTGAAGGACTATGAAAGAAGCTGGAGTATCTTCTCCAGAAAAGACCTTGAGGGCAAGATGACAATGATGGATGATATGAGAGAGGTCATTGGTGACTCATTGGCTCACAATGGTTTCAGTGTGAACTCTGTTGATCCAGAGCAGCTGCAGATTGCAGAGGACACTGTTGTGAATGACTGGAAGCCAAACCTTGTTAAGTTTGACAATGATTCATTCGGACAGGCTTTTGCTGCAGGAGATTTTGATGTTGTTCATGGATATGCTGAAGTTATTTATGAATCTGTTGAGGAGGAGGATTGGGATAAGATAGATTTCTTCATTCCAAAAGAAGGTGCCACTATGTACATAGATAATATGTGCATACCAAAGGGCTCCAAAAACTATGACTTGGCTGTAAAATTCATAAACTTCATTCATCGCCCTGATATCTATGCACAGTTCCTAGATGAATTTGGATTCCCTCCAACTGTGAATGAGGAAGCTGGTAAATTGATGAGTGTTGAACCATATTACAGTGCCTCTGAAATTGAAAACTGTGAGATCATGGGAGATTTAGGAGCAGACCTATATAAATTCAATGATGTCTGGCAGAAGATCAGATTCACAAAATAATTTAGATGATCATTCCATGCAGGCCAAATCAAGAGATTTGGCCTGTTTCAATGTCATTCATGAGAGTGTAATTTTTATAATATCATGGAATTAAAAAGAAGCCTGATGCATGAGCACCAAGCTTCAGATTTTTGAGTATGAGCTATCAATAATTGCTGTGACCTACTTCAAATCCTGAATATAATCATGAACCCTTCGCTTTACTCTGGCTTCATTCAATTCATATCCCAATTCATGAGTACGTCTTTCATTGTATCTGTCCCCTGCAAGTATTCCAGAGAGAATGGCCTCAAGACTTGTACGTCTTGTCAGAACATCATTCAATCCGCTTTCCATCTCTATTCCACGTGCAACTTCAGATTCAACTTCTTCTTCTGTTATAAGAGGATATCTTTCATAGGAATCGAGATTCAAAACCTCTCTGTCATCTACCAACCAGCATTCCACATCATCTGATGCAGATTGTGAGATATTATCTCTTTTTAGAGAAATCTTGAATGTCTCAATTGATTTCGCACCAATGTTCAAAGAAATTGTTTTGCCATCAAATTCAACACTCTCAGCTTCCTCTTCAAGGAAATTCACTCTGCATGCACTCACAATCTCTCTGTACAAAGAGATCTTTGCTGGAGAGCTCTCTGTTCCTCCATTGTAGACTCTTACAATAACTGATGTCTTATCAAGACTCTGCTTGAAAGAAGATAGCATTACATTGTCCATCTCACTTTCAATTGAGAGATAGGATGATTCAAGAGGAAGACATCCTTCATGGATGTTTGTCTGCACAACAGCTGTTGTGCTGTTGAATTCATCAGCTTCTCTCAGAACTCTAACTCTCTCAACATCACCTGAGTGAGGGTAGAATGCATAATCAAATTCCATTGTTCTCAAGCACTGTGCCTCTGGTGTGTAGATAAGAGGACCTGCATCACCAATTCTTGTGTTTATATCAGTTGCAACCCATCCAACAGATCTGAAAAGGGTGAGAGCTATGGTGTTCCTTTCCTCGATGAAGGGGTAGGAGCTGCATCTGATAGTGCAAAACTCGCAGCAGAAATTGTTGTAGAAGCATTGGAGAAAAAAGATTATTCAGTCAATGTTTTAAAGCGTTATGAAACTGATTGGGATGAATTGTATGGTGATACTTATAAAGCTACTAAGATGGCAGAAGGTATGCTAGAAAGTCCTGAAGTTTTAAATCAGTTCATTGAAAATTTGAATATCAATCCTGCATTCAGAACAGAATTCTATGATGGTTTGGTAAAGAAAAAGAAAGAAGGAGAGTAATACAATGGCTTTTGATACAGAAAAATATACTTGGGAAGGAAATTCCAAAAAAATGTATGAATACATGGTTGGAGCAGTTCCTTTTATTGCTCAATTGGGTTTGAAAAAGATGATTGGAGAATGGCTTGTGAAGAGAAACATCACATCTGTTAACGAAGATCTAATTTTTGAATGTGAGAAAGACCTTGCTCCAAAGGCATATCAAGAAAAATTTAAAGATACTCTTGAAAGTTTGAGAACAAGTTAAAAATTGAGATAGATGTTAGCCTTTTTTATTAAGAGCTAACATTTTATTATTTATAGTTCTTGTAGCTCTGTGTTGAAAAATACAGGGCTTTTGATTTTTTTATGGTATTTGATTGTCCTAAATGGAATTAAATATATCATAATAGAATAAAGGAAACTACTGACTGAATATATTGTTTGAAATCAATAGAAAATTTCCATTTAGCAATAGTATCAAGTGAGCAAATATTTACATGTCCAGTTTTGATGAAATTTTTATTTTTATTCGAACTCTGAGAAATAAAAGCCTTTTCATATTGATAGTTTTAACCTATCATTCTATTACAATCTTATGAGAATTTATAAGAATTGGTAATAAAATTAATTAGGAGAATTTATGGAATTAACAAAAATTGTTAAGCGAAATGGAAAGCTTGAGAGCTATCAGAAAAGTAAAATACTCCAAGCAATTAAAAGTGCATTTTATGCGAAAGATGTTCCATGTACCGATAAAACATTAAATATATTGATAAAAGAAATTGAAACCAGACTCAAAGAAGATGATTATGAAAGAGTCGAGGTTGAGAAAATACAGGATTTAGTTGAAGAGACTTTGATGGCTCATAAATATTATGATGTAGCAAAGAGCTATATCTTATATAGATCAAGTCAAACTCAGAAGAGAGAGGACAGAAGACTCATCTGCAGTGAGTTGGAACTTTCTGAGTTAAATGATGTGTTGAGAAGAGTTCAACATGATTTTGAATCAAGTAAATACAGTCTTGGGCTTCTTTACAGCAAATACATTGCTTTTAAAAAAGCTCAGATGTCTAAGGAAGAGAAACTCAAGGCACTGCTCAAGGCCAGTGTGGAACTTACAACTGTTGAGGCTCCTGATTGGGAATTCATTGCAGCACGTATTCTATACCTTCAATTCTCAGAGAATTTGAAGAAGTATCAGAATCAATTTGGTTTCACAAACTTCTATGACAAGTTAAATTTCATGACAGAGAGTGGTCTGTATGGAAAGTACATATTGGAAAGCTATTCAAGAGAGGAGATCAAGGAAGCTTCCTCTTTCATAAAAAAAGAAAGAAATGATCTTTTCACATTCAGTGGTTTGGACTTGATGCTGAAGCGTTATGTTATAAAGACATACGATAACAAGCTGCTTGAAACTCCTCAGGAGATGTATTTAGGTATTGCTCTGCATCTTGCTATGAAAGAGCAGAATAAAAGAATGACTTGGGTTAAGAATTTCTATGATATGCTCAGTCTTCATAAAGTCACCATGGCAACTCCTACAATGAGCAACGCAAGAAAGCCATATCATCAGCTGTCATCATGTTTTATTGATACTGTACCAGATTCTTTGGATGGTATTTATAGATCACTTGATAATTTTGCTAAGGTAAGCAAATTTGGTGGTGGCATGGGAATGTATTTTGGTAAGGTTAGAGCTGTTGGATCTTCCATAAGAGAGTTCAAAGGAATTGCTGGTGGAATTATAAGATGGATCAAACTGGCTAATGATACAGCAGTTGCTGTTGATCAGTTGGGTGTCAGACAGGGAGCTGTCGCTGTTTATCTTGATGCATGGCATAAAGATTTACCAGAGTTCTTGCAGCTGAAGACCAACAATGGTGATGACAGAATGAAGGCACATGATGTGTTTCCAGCTGTCTGCTATCCAAATCTATTTTGGGAGATGGTTGAAAAAGACATTGATGGAACTTGGTACCTCATGTGTCCACACGAGATCTATCAGGCCAAAGGTTATCATCTAGAAGATTATTATGGTAAGGAATGGGAAGAGAGATACAGAAGCTGTGTTGAAGATTCCAAGATTGAAAAGAGAACAATCATTGTAAAAGATCTGATTCGAATGATATTGAAATCTGCAATTGAGACAGGAACTCCTTTCACCTTCAACAGAGATATTGTAAATGAAGCAAATCCTAACAAACATCAGGGAATGATCTACTGCTCCAACTTATGTACTGAAATTGCTCAGAACATGAAGGAAATTGAATTTGTAAGCAATAAAATCGTCAGTGAAGATGGAGATGAAATTATTGTAGAGACAACAAAACCAGGTGAGTTTGTTGTATGTAATTTGGCATCTTTAGCTCTTGGAAATATTGATACTGATGATGCAGATGATATTGATGATACAGTTCAAAGTGTCGTACGAGCTTTAGATAATGTCATCGATTTGAACATGTATCCAGTTCCATATGCTCAAATAACCAATCAGCAGTACAGATCAATTGGTCTTGGTGTCAGTGGTTATCATCATATGCTTGCAAAGCACAAGATAAGCTGGGAAAGTCAAGCTCATCTTGAATACACCGATAAGGTATTTGAGAGAATCAACTACAGTGCAATTAAAGCGAGCATGAACATAAGCAAAGAGAAAGGCAGCTACAAGTATTTTGACGGCAGTGAGTGGCAGAGCGGAAAGTACTTTGAAAGAAGAAACTACACTGGTGAGATGTGGTCCACTTTGCAGGCTGAAGTCCATAAGAATGGAATGAGAAATGCCTATCTCATGGCGATTGCTCCAACAAGCAGTACAAGTATTCTGATAGGTACAACAGCAGGCTTGGATCCAATCATGAGCAAGTTCTTCCTAGAAGAGAAGAAGCACATGATCATCCCTCGTGTTGCTCCTGAGTTGAATCCAGATACATTCTGGTACTACAAAGCAGCACATCAGATAGATCAGAGCTGGAGCATCAAAGCCAGTGGAATCAGACAGAGACATATAGATCAAGCAATGAGTTTGAATATCTATATCACAAATGAAATGACATTCAGAACCATTCTAAATTTATATTTAGAGGCTTATAAGAATAATGTTAAAACAATTTACTACCTTAGAAGTCAGGCTTTAGAGGTAGAGGAATGTGCATCTTGCAGTTCATAAAAGAGGAGTTTAAATATGGAAGATAATAAGTTGGTGAGAAGACCAATGTTCAACGAACATGGTGATATCACATTGGATAAAAGAAAGATGGTTGGTGGTAACACCACCAATTTGAATGACTTCAACAACATCAAATATGGTTGGGTCAGTGATTGGTACAGACAAGCTATGAATAACTTCTGGGTTCCAGAAGAGATCAACATGAACTCTGATGTTCAGGACTACAGAGTTTTGGATAAATATGAAAAAGAAGCCTATGATAAAGTTTTGAGTTTCTTGATCTTCTTAGACAGTGTTCAGACGGCTAATTTACCAAATGTAAGCAATTACATTACAGCTAATGAGGTCAATCTTTGTCTGACAATACAGGCCTTTCAGGAAGCTGTTCATTCACAGAGCTATGGTTACATGTTAGATACAATCTGCGCTCCGGATGAGAGAACAGAGATTCTATATCAGTGGAAGAACGATGAGCATCTGCTCAAACGAAATCGATTCATTGGTTCTTTATATAATGAGTTCCAGGAGAAGCCAAACCTGAAGAGTCTTGTCAAAACAATGGTTGCAAATTATATTCTTGAAGGTGTCTATTTCTATTCTGGATTCATGTTCTTCTACAATCTTGGACGAAACAGCAAGATGCCTGGTTCTGTTCAGGAGATAAGATACATCAACAGAGATGAGAACACTCATCTGTGGTTGTTCAGGTCCATTCTTCTTGAGATGCAGAAAGAGGAGCCTCAGATGTTCACAGAGGACCTTGTAAAATCTTACAGAGAAATGATCAAGGAAGGCTGTGAGATGGAGATTGAATGGGGTCACTATGTTATCGGTGATAATATTGCTGGTCTTAACAAACAGATGGTGACTGATTACATTCAATACTTGGGAAACCTCAGAGCCACTCAGCTTGGATTTGAAAAACTTTATGAGGGTCATGAGAGTGAACCTGATACAATGCATTGGGTGAGTCAGTATTCAAATGCAAATCATATCAAAACTGATTTCTTTGAAGCAAAGAGCACAGCGTATGCTAAGAGCTCAGCTTTGATTGATGATCTATAGAATCGAGATTCTGTAGAGACATTCAAATCTATTGATTCATACAAAAAGAGAGCAATCTTCAATCCAAAATTTGGAAAGAAGATTGCTCTCTTGCATGTACCACACATCATCATTTTATTTGAGACTCATTGAGAATCCCTGTGTGTAATATTTGTATACTCTGTTTGTGAACAGCAGCATAGGAATGCAGGTGAGAAGTCCTATGGACATCAGCTGTCCCCAGAGAGTCTCATACTCACCAATGTAGCTTGCAATCACCAAAGGAAGAGTCTGTTTTTCTGGACTTCTTATGAAAAGAAGTGCAAATAGGAACTCATCCCAAGCTGTTATTGCAGCAAAGATGGATGTAGCTATCAAGCCAGCTCTGACAAGCGGAAGAACTATCTTGAACATTGTATATGATTTACTTGCTCCATCTATGTAAGCTGCTTCTTCATATTCTCGAGGAACAACTTTCAAAAATCCAAAGATCATCCAAACACAGTAGGGCAGTGTGTATATCTGATATACAATCACAAGTGCAGTCAGATGGTTTATCAACCTCAATTTGTTAAGCATTGTGTAGAGAGGTATTGCCAGAACTACAGGAGGCAGAATCTTGATCACCAAGATCCAAACAAGGAAGATCACGTTGAATTTGAATGGAAATTTGTATCTGCTGAGAGCATATGATGTGCAAAAAGCCAGAACAAGAGATAGAACTGTTGATAGACATGTGACTATCAAACTGTTGAATAGGTTGTGAATGAATCCAGATTTGAGAACTTCTGTGAAGTTTACCAGTGTGAAAGCATGTGGAAACATGGTTGGAATTGGTGATACAACTTCAAGAGGGCCTTTGAGAGATGTGGCTAAAATCCAATATATTGGAAATAGAGTTATCAACATCACAAAGACAACCATTATTGTGAAAAGTATGTTCTGTATTGGTGTTTTGTTTTTCATCATGCGTTATCTCCACTCATTACGTTCTTTATATATACTATGGAAATTATTGTTACTATAAAAAGAGTTAGAATTGATGCAGATGAGGCAATTCCCATATTGAAATAAGAGAATCCCTGTCTGTATATGTAGTAGGAAAGAGTTTCTGTTGCATTGCCAGGTCCTCC
>JALNVT010000115.1 GCA_023231265.1 Sphaerochaetaceae bacterium | reverse complement strand
GAGTCTTGTATAAATGTAGGTGTAAGCATTATAGAAGTTTGATTGTGGTAATTTATTAAACAGTACTCGCTATTATGAATATAATTGTTAGATTTCAACCCTTTAGAAAGGATTGAAATTCCAAGAAACAGAAGATTCAAATTCTTCATCTATCCAATCATAACTTGCGGATAAATCCAAGCGATCAAATAATGTTTTTCCTTCTTCACTTTTTAGACTGAAATCATTATCGGTGTTCAATTGATAATATGGAAGATTTCCTTCAAGAAGGGTATATCCATATTCATTGCAGAAGATTATCTCACTGTTTATTGAAAGACTCAATCCAAGGTAACTGAGAGGTTACTCTACATCACCTGTGATATCAAATAACATATTTTTATTACCTAAAGAGATACCAAGCCCACTTTAAAGTGATGGCTCCAATTCATCATCACTGTTTGTCTCTCCGATTATTATCAATTTTTGAGTCAATCCAAAGTTGTAATTAATCTTTGGGTATGATCTAAATTCAAACAATTTGAAATTATCTACATTAACGTCATTATCATCATCAAGAAGTAGTTCTATTTGAATAAAATTGATTTGAAGAGCCTGTGTTGGTCCCTGTCTTTGTTCATATCTTTCCGACGTGAAGAAAGAGAATCCTAATGTTGGATCTGTATCATCAACACCAACAGAAATTTGACTTATATAGCTATCAAGATTGGTTCCATAATTGTACTCATCTTTCTTAGGTATGAAAGTCTTACTTTCATCTAAGAAGCTTGTTTCATTTAAAGTGTTGTTATAGAAATCTTTTTTCTCTTCAATCTCTTCCTTTGTTATCTTCATATCTTCTTTATTCAATCGAACAATAGGAGGGGAGAATGATCCTCTCTCAAGAATCAAATCATTCTTTTCCATAAGAACAGGTAATTAAGAAGGAATGAGTATAACAGGAGCTTCATTGCTGAAGTCTTTGTTAAGAGCTGCTTCGAATAATATAAGTGCTATGTCAGCACAGTTTTCTGTAAAGAATTGATATGATAAATCATAATCGACAACTTCATAAAGTCTGTTTATAAGTCTATCAATACCATCTTTATCTATATCTAATTTATAGAAGAAAATTGTTCTTTCTTGATCAATAGTATATCTCTCGGCAATTTGAGAAAAAGGTCTTATATCTATGTGTCCAGGTAATCCTTTAGTTGAACCCAACACTGCTTTATTAAATGTAGTGAGAGTTTCATGTTCACCGTAGAAATTTATAGCAGTTGAATCAGTAAAATCATCTCCTTTAGATAGAACCATAAAGGTATGTCCACCAAAGGATCCGATTGACTGCGTGGAAGGACTAGCTACCATCAAATAGATGGTATCATAATTATCTGCAAGAAGATTATCTTTACTTTTAAAATAGTCGTAAACTGTATAATCTTTTTTGTCTAATTCGTACTGTCTTCCCGATATTTGGTAACCATTTTCTTCGAATTGAATGCTTTCTGCTGGAAGAGAAAATGTTAAGAAAAATAAGAGAAGTATGGAGAGAAATATTTTACTCATACCCAAAACATAGGGAATAGCTATGAAAGTATCAGTATATTTATGAATGTGAAGTAAAAATACACAAAGAAGGTAGTATTTCAAGTTACAATATCTATGATGCTAATATGTTGATATTCAAATAAATGTGATTTATGTAAAATAGTTAACCATAACAAATTAAATCATAGAATTGGAAGAAATTTATGCAATCACCTAAAATATACAGGAATTTAGTTTTTGTTGCTATATTAAACTTATAATTTGTTAACTATAAACACCTCTCATTAGAATTATAACAATTTTTTTTTAAAAATTATAAATTAAAAATATTATAAAAAAATCATTTTTTTTAAATATTATTAATTTTTAAGTTATTTAATTATTCAGAACTTGAATAATAATAAGAATAGTAGGATTGACATAAAAAAAAATCAGTTTTAAGCTTTTTGTATTAATGATAAAACGTTTTACCATAGGAGATAAAGGGTTTTATCAAAAATAGGAGAAAGAAAAAGATGAGAAAACTTATTGTTGCGTTAATAATTAGTTTGGTATCGGTATCTAGTATGTTTGCTAGTGGTACAAATGAAAAAACTGTAAGCGAAGACAGTGGAAAAACTAGGGTATGTGTTGTTTATACTGGAAACTTGGGAGATAAGTCCTATAACGATTCATGCAATATTGGTTCTCAAAGAGCTTTAGAAGAATTTGATATTGAATTGAAGAGTTTGGAAGGTTCAACCAATGATGAATGGAAAAGTAATTTGTTATCAGCATGTGAAGATGGATATGATTTAGTTATCTGTGCTGCTTCTAACTTACAACCATATCTAGAAGAATTTGCACCTATGTATCCTGATGTTAAGTTTGCCATTATTGATACAACTGTAAATGAACCTAATGTACAGTCAATCAGTTTTGCACAAAACCAAGGTTCATTCTTAGCTGGTGCAGCTGCTGCAATGTTCACTGAAAAATCAGATATCTCTGGTATCAATGACGAAGCTGTTATTGGTTGGGTTGGTGGAATGGATATTCCTGTTTTGCAAGATTTCTACACAGGGTATGAACAAGGTGCAAAATATGTAAATCCAAACGTTACAATTCTAAAAGCTTTTGCTGGTTCATGGAATGATCCTTTGAAAGGTAAAGAATTGGCTCTAGCTCAATATGAACAAGGCGCAGATATTGTAATGAATGTTGCATCTGGAACTGGCCCTGGTATCTTAGAAGCTGCTAAAGAATCAGGCAAATACGCAATTGGTGTAGATTTGAATCAAGATAATGACCAACCAGGTTCTGTTTTAACTTCTATGGTAAAACGTGTTGATACTGCTTGTTATTTAACAATTAAATCTGTTGTTGAAGGAACTTATAAAGGTGGAACAACTTCTTACCTAACACTAGCTGATGGTGGTGTAAGTTTAACTGATTTCTCTGTAATGAGAAATGCTTTGGGTGATAAATTCCCTGAAGATATTGTTGAAAAATGTTCTGTAATTAATGACAAAATCATTTCCGGAGAGATCGTAGTTGAAAACTATGAAGGTTTTGGTCCAAGCGCTAATTAACTTTATATGTCTTAGGCTCTCACGGGCCTAAGATGATTTTTTTTGAGAAAAAGGGAAATTCAAATTCTTGGGTTTAATTTATAGGAGAGGATAAATGGTTGAGAATATTGTTGAAATGGAGAACATCATTAAGAATTTTGGTTTGGTCCATGCCGTAAAAACCGGTAATTTCAATTTGAGAAAGGGCGAGATCCATTCTCTAATTGGAGAAAATGGAGCAGGTAAGTCCACAATGATGAAACTTCTCTATGGCATGTATCCTATTGATGGTGGTTCTATAAAAGTTCGTGGTCAGTTGCTTGAGAATCTTACACCAAAAATTGCCATTGAAAATGGTATTGGTATGGTTCACCAAGAATTTATGTTAGTAGAAAACTTGACAGTTTTGGAAAATATTATTTTAGGATTTGAACCTACAAAAGGATCTGTAATAGATTTCGATCTAGCACGAAAGACTGTAACTAAATTTATTGAACAGTATGGAATGAACGTACAGTTGAATAAGAAAGTTCATCAGATATCTGTTGGAGAGGCACAGAGAGTTGAAATAATAAAAATTTTAACCCGAGGTGCTGAAGTCATCATTTTAGATGAGCCTACAGCCGTATTGACTCCACAAGAAGCAGATAGATTGTTTGAAATTATGGAAAATTTAAAAAATGATGGTAAATCAATCATTTTTATATCCCACAAACTTAATGAAGTCATGAAGGTATCTGATCGCATCACTGTTATGAGACATGGCGATTATATGGGTACTGTTAAAAAAGAAGATACATCTCCATCTGAACTGGCAAAGATGATGATTGGAAGAGAGGTCTTTCTTGATTTGAAGAAAGAAAAAGCAACTCCAGGAGAGGTCATCTGCCAAGTAAAAGATCTGTGGACATCAGGAAATAAAGAAACTTCTAAGGTTCGTGGTATTTCTTTTGATGTTAGAGCTGGTGAGATAGTAGGTCTTGCAGGAATAGATGGTAATGGACAGAGTGAATTGGTTGAAGCTATTACAGGATTGAGAAAAATCGAAAAAGGTTCTGTTACATTGGATGGTAAAGACATCACCAATCTGTCACCTAAAAAAATTAGGGAAAATGGAATGACTCACATTCCTGAGGATAGAAACTTAAGAGGTTTGAATCGTCAATTGACAATCAAGGACAATTTATTGGCTTCTCGAATCGATGACAAAAAATTTAAGCATCATTTCTTAAGAAAAGATAGTTCAATATTGGAAGAATCAAATAATCTTATTGGAGAATTTGATATCAGACCAACCGATCCTGAGACTTTATTGTCTTCATTGTCAGGCGGAAATGCACAGAAAATTGTAGTAGCTAGAGAGATCTCAACAGTTGGTAATTTGCTTGTTGCAGCTCAACCTACTCGTGGTGTTGATATTGGTGCTATTGAATCTATTAGAAGCATTATTCAGGAACAGAAGAAGAAAGGAATTGGAATTATCCTCATATCTGCAGATCTTGAGGAAATTATATCTTTATCTGATCGAATAATTGTAATTCATGAAGGTCACATAAGTGGAAAAATTGATGTCAAAGATGCAAATGAAGAGAATTTAGGACTGCTGATGATGGGTGGAAAAGATACCTCTAGAGAAGGTTTGAACTTGGAGGGATTGAATGAATAATACAATAGAAAAAATAGTTAAGGTTTTATTAACAATAATTGTTTCTTTTTTAGTTGGTGCAATATTTATTTTGATAATAGATGAGAATCCACTTGATGCATACACTGCTCTAATAGAAGGAGCTTTCAGTGGTAAATTGATGTTTGGAACAACTCTTGCCAACTTCACTCCATTATTATTGACTTCAATTGCTTTTGCTATCGCAGCTAAAGCTGGTGCTTTCAATGTAGGGGTTGAAGGAGAGATCTTCTTAGGTGGTATTGCAGCTGCATATATTGGAATCAACTGGACATTCTTACCAGCTCCTTTATTGTATGTTGCGTGTTTTGCAGGCGCTATAATTGTAGGTGCAGCTTGGGCTTGGATCCCTGGTGTATTGAAGGCTTATTACAATGTAAGTGAAGTATGTACAACAATTTTAATGAATACAGTTGCTGTATATTTAACTTCATACTTAGTTAATGGTCCAATGAGTGGTGGTGGTGTTAATGCTCAATCTGCTGATGTAGCAGTTACCTTGAAACAATTCATGAGACCAAGCAGTGCAAATGTAGGGATAATCATCTCCATCATTGTGAGCATTCTTATAATAGTCATGTATTATAAAACATCATTTGGTTTCAAGTTAAAATCTGTTGGTTCAAATCCATCTTTCTCAGACTGCATGGGTATTGATTCCAAAAAGATATTTGTAAAGGCAATGATGCTCAGTGGAGCTATTGGTGGTCTTGTTGGTTGCATAGAAGTTCTTGGTGTCCATGGTTATTACCTAGATAACTTTGCTACTAATTTGGGAATCAATGGTATGTTAGCAGCCTTGATTGTAAAGAGCAATCTTGTGATGTGTCCTCCTTTAGCATTCTTCTTAGCAATTCTGAGAACAGGAGCATTGAGGATGCAACAATCAACAGGTGTTCCAAAATCTTTGGTAGACACAATAACTGCTATTTTCATAATTTTTGCAACTATGGACTCTCTCTTTAATCTAGATGTATTTAAAAAAATTAAAAGAAAGAAACCTTTTGATACAAAACTCGCTAAGGGGGTTAAATAATGGATTTATCATCAATTTTAAATGCTTCATTAATTTATGCAACGTTCAGATCTGCTACACCGATTATATATGCTGCCCTTTGTGCTTCTTTAACACAACAAGCAGATATCTTAAATATTGGAACTGAAGGAATCATGCTTACAGGAGCTTTTGCTGCTGTAGCAATAAGTTATACAACGGGAAGTTGGGTGCTTGCTATTATTGTAGCAATGCTAGCTGGATTATTGATGGCTGCTATTATGGCCGTCGCTAATATTAAATATGGTGCAGATATTTGTGCAATTGGTATGGGCATAAATATGTTTGCAATTGCTATTACAAAATTCTTGATGACAAGTGTATTTGGAATGAGAGGAACTTTCTCAAATCCTGATATCGTTGCTATTCCAAGAGTTGTAATTCCAGGATTGGAATCCATTCCATTTCTAAATGAAGTTTTCAATGGTTGGGCTCTAACAGAATGGTTTGTTATTGTTTTCATAGTTTTGATGTGGTTCCTTCTGTTTAAGACAAAATGGGGATTGCATTTGAGATCTGTTGGACAGTATCCAATGGCAGCTCAAACTGCTGGTATAAACGTAACTTCAATGAAGTATCAAGCCATTTTAATTTCTGGATTGATTGGTGGATTGGCTGGTGCCCATCTATCATTGGGATATTCAAGACTGTTCACAGAAAATATGACAAACAATAGAGGATTTATGGGTGTTGCAGCTATGTTCTTCGGAAATGCTCATCCTGTTTGGACCTCAGTTGGCTGTCTTGTTTTTGGATTGACAGATTCAATTGGAGCAAGATTGCAGGCATATGGTATTGCAGCTCAATTGGTATTGATGTTGCCATACATTGTAACCATCGTTGTTTTATCAATTTCAATGGTTTCGAAATATTATACAAAGAAAAGACGTCAAAGTTCATTATTACTAATCAGATAATAGGAGAAAATTATGGAAAAGCAAAAGTTAATATTAGATTGTGATCCAGGTCATGATGATGCAGTAGCTATCATGATGGCAGCTAAGAATCCCGCTTTGGATTTATTAGGAATAACAGTCGTTGCAGGTAATCAGACTATCGAAAAGACCACCATTAATGCTCTTAATGTCACTCAATATTTGAACATTGATGTTCCTGTTTATTCTGGATGTGGCCAACCTATGGTAAGAGAGAGACCTATCATAGCAGCAGATATTCATGGAAAAACAGGATTGGATGGACCAAATTTCAAACCATTAGAACGAAAGAAATGCAGCAGACATGCTGTAAACTTCATAATTGATACAGTTATGGACAGTGATGATGATATTACAATCGTAACTACAGGTCCTATGACTAATTTAGCAATGGCAATGAGAATGCAACCACTTATCATTCCTAAAATTAAGCAGGTGGTGTTTATGGGTGGTTCCTATCAAAATGGTAATGTGACTCCTGCTGCAGAATTCAACATCATTGCAGATGCAGAAGCTGCCTATGTTGTATTTACAAGCAAGAGACCTCTTGTGATGGTCGGCTTGGATGTAACAAGACAGGCTCTTTGCTATCCAAAGATCATAGAGAGAATGGCTAAAAATGATAATGAAGCAGCTTCTTTATTCTCAAGTCTGATGGAATTCTTCTGTAAAACACAGAAGGAAGTATTTGGATGGGAAGGTGGACCGCTTCATGATCCTATAACAATAGCATATTTAATTGACCCTACGGTTTTGAAAACTAAATATGTCAATGCCACTGTTGATATCAAAGGTGTTGAAAGTTATGGTCGCACCAACTGTGATATGTTCAATTACAATCATTGGGAACCAAATTGCAATGTTTCATATGAACTTGATATTGAGAAGTTTTGGAACATCGTAGAAAGCAGCATTCAGCAATATTCATAAGGACAAAAATAATGAATGATTTGAAAAAGAATTTGGAATTGCATAAGGAAGAATATTTAAATTGTTTGAAAGAACTGGTCTCTAAAGATACTCAGGATTTAGGTCATGGTATTAAAGGAGGTAGAGAGAAGAATGGGCAAAAGTATTTAATAAAATTGTTCGAAGAAATGAATGCTTCTGAAATTATAACGGACCCTATGGATGAAAGAGCTATAGAGTGTACATATAAAAAATACAAAGAAGGGAACCTTG
>JALNVT010000114.1 GCA_023231265.1 Sphaerochaetaceae bacterium | reverse complement strand
GATCTTCAACAATCTTTGAAATCTGCTCAAATCTATCCTCTGTTTTAAAATAGGAAGAGGACAAGTTTTGAAAGAGTTCCAAAACAAGTTCTCGGCCCTCAACCAATACAGGAATGACTCTGGCCATGTTTAAAGTGCCATTGAGATATTCAAGTTTTTTCTTCTCACTGCGGCTCTTCAAGAGCGTTGAGAGATACACAATATTTCCAAGGTGAACCTGTTTCCCACATATCATAGCAGCGCTTGTTATCAAATTTAACAAGATTTTCGTTGATGATTTTGAATACTTCTTTTGAAGTGGGATCAACGAGGCGATATGTTTCATATTCTGAAAAGTCGCTGAAATTTAACTCTTTAAAATCGACTAAAGAGGTAAGTGGACCTTTGTTTTCTTGTATAACTGTTAGTGTATTATCCATATAACGATTATATCATGTAAAATAATAAGGTACAATAAAAGCTTCTGTTAATAATTTATTGGTATTTACCTCATTTTGTTAAAAATCTATACTCATGAATAAGAGGTAAATATGGACGGTAAATCAAGAAAGAATATAAAACCTGGTCTTAAGGTTGCAATAGTGCTCAAGAAAGATCAAAGAACTGGTAATCTTACAGATGGTGTTGTTAAAGACATACTCACAAATTCCCAAAATCATCCACACGGAATAAAAGTGAGACTTGAATCTGGGTTGATTGGAAGAGTTGCTGAAATATATGAAAATGATGATTGAATATCAGGTTATTTGATCAGATGATACTCATCAAGACCAAAAAAATTAGAAGAGCGCTCTTTTAAAAGCAACTCTTCTAATCTACATATATCTATATGATTCCAATAATTTTATTTGTTGGAATTTATTTTTTTTCTGTTTTAGTTTTTTTCTCACTGAAGGAGAATGTTATTCTGTCAATGATGATCGCCAAGAATACAATAGAGATTCCTGCTTCAAATCCTCGACCGACTTCAATTCTACCAATTGCAAGGAGTACTTCCATACCCAGGCCTTTAGCTCCAATCATTGAGCCAATTACAATCATAGCAAGTGCCATCATTGTAGTTTGGTTTATACCAACCATTATAGAGGGCTTTGCCAGCGGAAGCTGAACGTCGAGCAAAATCTGTCTTGATGTTGCACCGAAAGCTTTAGCAGCTTCAACAGCTTCAACATCAACAGTCCTTATACCAACATTGGTCAATCTGATTACTGGTGGAACTGCATAGATGATTGTTGCAAACATTGCAGGCACCTTTCCCATTCCGAAGAACATCAGAGCTGGAATCAGATATACAAATGAAGGCATTGTCTGCATTCCATCTAACATTGGCTTAAGTATCTTCTGAGTACGGTCATTTCTGGCCATATGTATTCCCATTGGAAGACCTATAAGAAGCGCAAATACTACGGATGCGATAACAAGAGCAAGAGTCTGCATAGCCAACTCCCAGTACCCAAATAATCCTATTATCATCATGAGAATCATGAAGACAATACCCATTTTGAGACTTCTTACCAATTTCCATCCAGCAAGTCCAATTAAAAGAACCAAAACAAACCATGGTATGTATAAAAATACGTCTTCAAATGCCATCACCACTTTCAAAATGATGAATCCAATTGCATCAAAAAATCCGTCAAGGTGCAGAAGCAACCAATCCATTATTTTATCAACACCTTCTGCCAATGGGATATTAATTAATTCTGGAAATTTAATCATCTGAACCTCCGTCTACAGAAATGGAATCGAAAATTGCATCGTTTGTAATTCTCCCTAACAGTCTGTTTTTTTCATCAACTACAGGAATCGCATAGTGATTTTTAGGAGCAATTGCAAATAGCTCCTCAACAATCATATCAGGATTTACTGATTCAACTTTCACTATTGAAGATGCAGGTATGGTTTTAAATTTCTCTTCAAGATTCAACAATCTTTCAAGTTCTTTTGATGTAATGATACCCAAGAATGATCGTTTCTGATCAACTACGTATCCCACGGTTTTTTTCTCACTTTTCATCAAAGTCAGAGCTGTTTTGGGACCTTCCCATGCATATGTAATTATTGGAACATCACTCATTATGCTTCCAGCTGTCAATATCTTGGCAGGTGAGGCATCTTGAACAAACTCACTTACATATTCATTAGCTGGGTTTGTCACAATATCTTCTGGGGTTCCAATTTGAACAATCTCACCATTTCTCATGATGGCAATCTTATCACCCAATTTTAGGGCCTCATGAAGATCATGGGTAACAAAGATGATTGTTTTTTGCAGAGTTGATTGTATCTCCACCAGTTCATCTTGCATCTGTCTTCTGATAAGTGGATCAAGTCCACTGAAAGGTTCATCCATAAGAAGTATTTCAGGCTCGTTTGCCAGAGCACGGGCTAGGCCAACACGCTGCTGCATTCCACCTGATAGATTTGTTGGGTAGTAATCTTCCCAGCCTTTGAGTCCAACTGTTTCAAGAACTTCCATTGCTTTTTTATAACGCTCTTCTTTATCAATGCCTTTGATCTTCAAACCATAGGCAGCATTATCAAGAACACTCATGTGAGGAAGTAGACCATAGTGCTGGAATACCATACCATATGTCTTTCTTCTGAACTGCATGAGTTGCTCTGTATTCATCTTGGTAATATCGGCACCGTTGATCTCAATAGCTCCCTTAGTCGACTTTATGAGTCGAATAAGAGATCTAATTAAAGTAGATTTTCCACTGCCGGAGAGTCCCATAAGAATATAGAACTCACCTTTTTTTATCTCCAAGTTGATATCACGCAATCCTACAATACATCCAGTTTTTTTTTGAATTTCTTCTTTACTCTTATCTTGGAGTTTTTTTTGGAAAACCTTTTTGGGGTCTTTACCATAAATCTTCCATAAGTTTTTTATAACTATCTGTGCATTATTTTCTTCTGCCATCAATATCCTCTTACAGTGCCTTCAAAGCACTTTTTACTTTAGTTGCTACGTCACTTGAAACCCATTTTGTCCAAACAGCTTCTTTGTTGTTTAAGAACCAAACAGCGGTTTCTTGAGTTGACCATCCATTTTCTTCCATCTTTGCTAAGAATTCATTATTCTCATCAACTGTTGTTGAATACTTTTTAAGAATTTCAACTACTTCTGGAGCTTTTTCAATCATTGATTTATTTACAAGTATGTTTACAAGTGCTGGTTCATATTCACTTCCTTCAAGACGAATCATATCAAGTCTTCCAAGAATTGAAGTAGGAGCCCAGTAGTAACCTACCCATGGTTCGCCTTTTTTATAAGCACCGACCATTGTTCCAGCTAGAGCTGTACCACCACCTGTGATTGCCAAGTTGTATGTATCTTCTAAGTTGTTATCTTCAAATATCTGCTCACTTTTTTTCATCTGTGACCAACCTGCAACTCCACCTAGAATCATACCTTTTGATGGGTCTTCTGGATCTGGGAAGAGATTTGCATATTTTGGTAAATCTGCAACACTTTTCAAATCTGGAGCAAGAGCATCTGGTCCTTCAACTAAATATCGTGGTACCCACCAACCTTGTGGTGCATCTGGCATGTTCTGACCTAAATCAATGACATTGCCTGATTCAATACTCTTTCTGTAAACTTCTGGAAAATTTGAATGCCATGATTCCATATCAATATCAATATCACCTTGTTGTACTCCAGTAAGAATTGGCAATGTATCCCCTGGTACAAAATCAGTATCATAACCTGTCAAACCATTTTCTATAATGAAGGCCATAATTCTGTTATGGACCTGAACTGAATCCCATGAAACATCACCGAAAACGAGGGTCTCTTTTGCTTCTTCTGCATTCCCGCTAGCGAAAATATTACCTGTAGCCAATAGCAAAAATGTCAATGCTAATATGCTTAATTTTTTCATACTTTTTTTCTCCTTGGTTATGTAGTATATAGTATAAACATAACATATTTTGGCAATAAAGTGTCAACCCATTGAAAATAAAATGAAGCAGAATGACTTATTATTTAGATATAAAATACTGTATAGAAAGAAATTAAAAAAAATCAAATAAATATATTGATTAAGATATATGTCAAAAACCCCAATATTATATTTGTATATTTATGCATAAAAAGTGTATATAGTCCAAAAGCAATGAATGTTCGTTAAATATCAATGTGAAAATAGAATTGGAAAATAATACAAAATAAGTATGCTAGATCTTTAAGATATCAGTTGAATCTTAGACCTTCAATTACATAGTTTTATTAACAAAAAAGAGAAAAATGAATTGAATTATTTTTTTCAGTGTATATTAAAGAATTTAAGTAGATTTTATCTCTTTAAGTACAAGTAGATTTTAAAATATAATTCTAACTAAAATGATAGATTATATATAATGTGAGATGCTGATTTATTTATTTTGATTTTATAAGATTTTGCACAATTTTTTTTTAGATTTTGAAGTGTCATTATTTCTTATTTAGTACAACTGAAATTACAAACGTTTTGGTAAATTCTGTTATTTGTATTGCATAACGAATAAAATGCATTATCAATGTTATCAGATATATTTAGTCGATTTGTAAAGTTATATTCAGTACATTATTTATTGTTCATCATTTTCATAAATATATTAATATTTAAAGACAAATCTTAAAAAAGAAATTTAAGTTCCATTGTATATAGAGGCTTAGATATATAAAGATAATGGAATGAATTTGTATCAATACATATTCATTATGTATTCTTTAAGTATTGTGACAAAAAAACAAACAATGTCGATATTATTTTTTCGAAAATATCAATATTTTATGTTTACATAAATATCTTATTAATTAATTTAATAATATATAAAAAATGCAATTATTATTGATTTCAATAAAAATTTTCAATTTTTTTATAATAAATATTATACCAGTTTTACATAAATATAATGCAGGAAACAAGTTAAATTATATGAAAAAAACATTTTTGATGTTGAATAATTTCTATAATTAAGGCAATATGAGTTGTCAAAAAGTAGGAGTTACTTATGGCATTTTTTTTCGACAAACCTTCTCACACATTTAGTGAATATTTATTAGTTCCTGGTTATTCTAACGAGAACTGCATCCCTTCAAACGTTTCTTTAAAAACACCTTTGGTTAAATTCAAAAAGGGTGAAGAATCAAAAATCAATCTAAACATTCCAATGATAAGTGCAATCATGCAGAGCGTCAGTGGTGAAAGAATGGGCGAGGCTCTTGCTAGAGAGGGCGGATGTGCTTTTATTTACGGTTCTCAAACTATTGAGGATGAAGCAGCAATGGTTGCAAAAGTTAAGAGCTTCAAAGCTGGTTTTGTAGCATCTGATTCTAACATAGCACCATCAGCAACATTGGGTGATATCGTAAAATTGAAAGAAGAGAAAGGACACTCAACAATTGCAGTAACAGAAGATGGTACTGCTAATGGTAAGCTTCTTGGTGTTGTAACATCACGAGACTGGAGAATATCCCGAATGGGTCTGGATAAAAAAGTTGAAACTTTCATGACACCATTTGATAAATTGATCTATGGTATGGATACAATAACTCTTTCAGAAGCAAATGATCTGCTGTGGGACAACAAACTGAATGCTCTTCCAATCATCGATAAGGATCAGAAGTTAAAATATTTTGTATTTAGAAAGGACTATGACAGCCATAAAGACAATCCAAATGAATTGTTGGATTCTCACAAACGTTATATCGTTGGTGCTGGTATCAACACTCGTGACTATGCAGAGAGAGTTCCAGCTTTGATTGAAGCAGGTGCCGATGTTCTCTGTATAGATTCATCAGAAGGATTCTCACAGTGGCAAGCAAATACAATCGACTTCATCAGAAAGACCTATGGTGATGATGTTAAAGTTGGTGCTGGTAATGTAGTTGATCGTGAGGGATTCAGATTCCTTGCAAAAGCAGGTGCTGACTTCATCAAAGTTGGTATTGGTGGTGGTTCAATCTGCATAACAAGAGAGACCAAAGGTATTGGTAGAGGTCAGGCTACAGCAATGATTGAAGTGGCAGCAGCTCGTGATGAATACTTTGAAGAGACTGGTATTTACATTCCTGTTTGCAGTGATGGTGGTATCGTTCATGATTATCACATCACATTGGCATTGGCTATGGGAGCTGACTTCGTAATGCTTGGTAGATATTTTGCAAGATTTGATGAGAGTCCAACACAGAGAATAAGTGTGAATGGAAACTACATGAAAGAGTACTGGGGTGAAGGAAGCGCTAGAGCTAGAAACTGGCAGAGATACGATATGGGGGGAGATAAAAAACTTTCATTTGTTGAAGGTGTTGATTCTTATGTTCCATATGCAGGTTCTTTGAAGAACAATGTTCAGCTTTCATTGAGCAAGGTAAGAAGCACAATGTGCAACTGTGGTGCTCTGACTCTTCCTGAATTGAGAGAGAGAGCAAGATTGACATTGGTTTCTGAAACATCCATTGTTGAAGGCGGAGCTCATGATGTAACTCTCAAAGATAATGGTACAGGCGATAGAAAATAAATTTGAAATGATAACTTAATTATGGAAGGTGGGTCAGCAATTGATTCCACCTTCTTTGTTTCTCTCTCCATCATACAGCAGCATTGAATCATTCAAAAAAGGATAGATTGCATTTCAAGAAAGAGACTGTATCTAAGATTGTCACTCTCAATGGATATATCATGAGCTTCAGCTCTCTTTTTGCCTCTTCATTGTTGAATTCAATTTTCCTTGTGAGTGTTTTCAGTGAATAAGGACAGTAGATTGCTGGCATCTTTCTCAACCTGTAGTACAATGCAGTTGCAGGATTCAGAAGTACAAGTAGCCATGTTGGAAGTGTTATTTTAGGATGATCTATTTTGACTTCCTCTGATATCGTGTTGAACAGATCTTTTATGCTTGTGTAATCACCAGAGAGCAGATATTCTTTATTCTTCAATGAGTCATCTAGAGCAAGATTGACAATGGCCTGTGCTACCGCTCTCACATCAATCAAGTTATATCCTCCATCTATGTATGTTGTGATTTTCTTCTTTAAATATTCTTTCATTGCAAGATTTATAAGATTGTTTCCATAGTCTCCTGGGCCAAAGATACCTGAAGGGTAAACTATGTTGTAATCAATCCTATCAGGACCTTCTGCTGCTTTTCTTACAGCTGCAGTTGCAATTGCTTTGGTTCTTGAATAAGCATCTTTTTTACTCGAGCTATCAATTTTGAATGGATATCTTTCTTTATGATCTGCAGAGATAGAGGGCTCTTCTGTTATGGCATGAACACTGCTTACGTAAATCAATCTGGCATGTATTCTTTTTGCCTGCGCTATCACATTCTCTGTACCCACAACATTGGTATCATAGACCTTTGAATTCATTTTTTTTGAGATTGTAACAATTCCTGCGGTATGAATTACCACAGCATTTGAGCAGTTGAAGAAATCATTCATGCTTTCAAGGTCTCTGACATCTGCGTAGAAGACCTCCTCTGCAATTGGGGTTTTAAGTGATGTGTGTTTGAATCTTAACCCTCTTACCTTGCATCCTTTTGAAAGTAAATATTTTACAACCGTAGATCCTAAATGGCCACCTGAGCCTGTAACGAGAAACATTTTTTCCATATTGCATCTCCAACTGAGATGTTAACTCTCTTTGAAGCATAAGTACAGAGATTTGAGGTGAGTTTTTGATTGAAATTATATGTATGCATTTTAAAGTGCGCAGCTATTTTTTAGATGTTGAAGTGCTAAAGATGAATTGAATTCTTCTCTTTGGTTTTCTGAGACTCATATAATTGATGTAATAATCAATATAGAAAATATAATTTATGATATCAAAATGTTGGGTAAATTTAATAAAAAACTATCATTACTTTAATTAATCATATTTAAATGCTATTGAATCAATAATATTTTATTGTGTAACTAAAACTTATACTATTATTAATTATTATACTTATATAAAAACGATATAAGTTATTATTGCAATTTCGAAAAAATGATATATTTTGCGAGGAATAAAAAAAAGATTC
>JALNVT010000113.1 GCA_023231265.1 Sphaerochaetaceae bacterium | reverse complement strand
TGGTACAAACTGCACCGTAATAACAGATACCGGTGTGGTTGATGAGACAATGAAAAATTTTGCAGGAAATAGTGATTATCTATTTTTGGAAGCAAATTATGATAAACATATGTTAATCAATGGACCATATCCACAGTTCTTGAAGAGGAGAGTTGATGGAAATTGGGGGCATCTTTCAAACGATCAAGCTTTTGATTTTATAAAAGATAGCGAATTCCACGGAAAAGGTGTATACTTTGTGCACTTATCAAGGAATAACAACAGTGTAAATATTGTTGATGAAATGGCAGATGAATGTTTAGCTGGCATCAAATATATAACTTGTCCACGTGGGGAATTGATTGTTACAAGTGAGGGAAAAATTGAGTACTAAGAAAAAGGCTAAGAAATCAAAAAAAGCAAAACGAATGGAAGTGATGAGTTACAAGAAATGTCTTGCAATCAAACGACCTGATGGTCTGAGAATGCGATGTGTTGATAAATTCACTATGGCTTCTGTTTTGCGATGCACAGTAAGTAGAAACTTCAAAAAGCCATTTATGAGTATTTATAAAGATGATGAAGTTATTACATATGGTAAATTTAATTTCATGGTTCAAAATATATCAGCCTTTCTCATAAAAGAAGGTGTAAAAAAATACGACAAAGTTGCTATCATTGGTGAATCTTGTCCAAACTGGATGATGACATATTTTGCATTAACAACTCTTGGAGCAATTGCTGTTCCAGTATTGCCAGATTTTTCTAAAAAAGAGATGCTCAAGATTTTGGAACACAGCGAAGCTAAAGGTGCTATAGTTGCTTCAAAACATTTTGAAAAAATTGCTGAATATGCAGAAGAAAATAGTGATCTAATCATTCGATTGGATGACCTATTCCACATTCCTACAGCCGTTTTAAAAGAACTTAAAAAAACTTCCGAATTCAGCTCTGCAGCTGGTATTGATACCAAACGCTATAAGAGAAAGATGGCAGATGATAAGAAAATAGCAGAGATGGAAAAAGAAGTAGTGGAAGAAGATGTTGCTTCTATCATATACACAAGTGGAACAACAGGTACAAGTAAGGGGGTTTTATTGACTCACAAGAACCTTGTTTGGAATGCTGACATAAGCAGTGATGGTTATGTAAAAATACGTTCAAGAGATAAGTTCTTATCAATACTTCCTGTAAGTCATGTATATGAATTCACAGAAGGTCAATTACTCATTATGATGAATGGTGCAAGAATTTACTTCCTTGGAAAACCACCAGCACCAAGTATTTTGTTACCAGCTTTGAATGAAATCAAACCTCAGATATTGCTCTCTGTTCCTCTGCTTATGGAGAAGGTTTACAGATCTGCTGTGATGCCAACACTTAAAAATAATAAAACTGTAAAGAAACTTATAAAATTCCCTCTAACACGCGGTGCTACTTACAAACTTATTGGTAGAAAATTGAAAGTCGCTTTTGGTGGACGAGTTAAATTCTTCGGCCTAGGTGGTGCACCTCTTGATAGTGAAGTTGAGAACTTCTTATATAGAGCAAGATTCCCATATGCCGAAGGATATGGCCTGACAGAAACATCTCCTCTGATTGCTGGATGTTCTGCAAAACATAGAGACCATGTTAAGAAGACAATAGGAAAGCTTGTTCCAAATACAATTGTAAAGATCAACAATCCTGATCCCAAAACTGGTGTTGGTGAGATCTTTGTAAAAAGTCCAAGTGTAATGAAAGGATATTTTAAAAATGAAGAGCTGACCAAAGAGGTGATGACTGAAGATGGATTCTTTAAAACAGGAGACCTTGGTGTTTTCGATAGAAGGAAACGTCTTGCTCTCAAAGGACGTTCAAAGACCATGATTTTGGGTTCTGGTGGAGAAAATATCTATCCTGAATCAATTGAAAGTCTGTTGAATAACCAAGAATTTGTTCAGGAATCTTTGGTTGTACCTGATGGTTCAGGATTGATGGCATTGATTAAAATAGATATTGATTCTTATGCAAAAATCTCAAAATTATCTGTTGAGGAAGCTCAAGCAAGTGCAATTGAGTACATCAACAAATTGAAGAGAGATGTTAACAAAGAATTGAATTCATTTTCTAGGATACAGGATGTATCTCTTCAGGAAGAACCTTTCAAGAGAACTCCAACACAAAAGATCAAACGATTTATTTATTCTAAAACCGGAAAAGATAAAAAAGATAATTAAAATGAAAAATAAAGTCATTTAACCTAATAAATACTGTTAAAAAAGAAAGAATTATTTAGTTTCTTTCTTTTTTTACTTTAATAATGTTATCTCTTTTTTTATAATGAATAAAACACAAACCAGGAGAAAATAATAAATGTCGAATGCAGATATAAGAATTAAGAATTATGAGAGTCTTGTCTCACCAGGAGAATTGGCCAAAAGCCTACCTGTACCGAAAGAAGCTGCAGCTAAAATAGAAGAAAGTCGAAAGGTCGTAAATGCAATTTTAAAAGGCGAAGATGATAGACTTCTAGCCATTGTTGGACCTTGCTCAATTCATGATCCAATAGCAGCCATGGAATATGCTCAGAAATTAAAAGCATTATCAGACAAAATTTCAAATAAGATCTATATAGTCATGCGAACTTATTTTGAAAAGCCAAGAACTGTTGGCGGTTGGAAGGGTTTGATCATAGATCCTGATATGGACCAAAGCTATGACATCCAAAAAGGTCTGACCACTGCAAGAAAACTATTGATTGATATAGTTTCTTTAGGACTTCCTGTTGGATGTGAAGTACTGGATCCTGTTGTTCCTCAATACATTGATGAGTTAATGAGTTGGTCTGCTATTGGAGCAAGAACAACAGAAAGTCAAACTCATAGAAACATTTCAAGTGGACTGTCTGTTCCTGTTGGATTCAAAAACAGTACTAATGGTGGAACCATCAATGCAATCAATGCTATAAAAAGTGCCAAATTACCAGCTGCATTTATTGGAGTTGATAGAAATGGGCAGACCTCTGTAATTAGGACTACAGGCAATGATTGTGGTCATTTGATTCTACGAGGTGGTGACAAGGGACCTAATTACTACGAAGATGAAGTTGAACATGCAAAACAGCTGTTATTGAAAAACGGTGTTGAACCAACAATCATCATAGATTGCTCTCATGCAAACTCTGGAAAGAAATTTTACAGACAGGCAAGAGTTCTGCGTTCTGTAGTGGATCAGGTGCTATGGGGTGATAAATCTATCAGAGGCTTTATGATTGAAAGCAATCTTCATGAAGGTAATCAAAAGATAGGTGAAGATTTAACAAAACTGAAATATGGAGTTTCTGTTACAGATGAATGCCTCTGCTTTGAAGAGACAGAAAGAATGCTTTTGAAGGTTAATGATTTACTTGTTAGAGCAGAAAGAGATGAAACTTTAACAAGACCATTATAAAAAGGAGAAGTGATATGAATGCATTGGTATGCCTTGCAGAAGGCTTTGAAGAAGTTGAAGCTATAACACCAATTGATATACTCAGAAGAGCAGAAATTGATGTTACTGTTGCTGGAGTCGGAAGTGAAGTTGTAATGAGTGCTCACAATATTCCAATTACAGCAGATAAAAAGATTGAAGATTGCAATGAATCTTATGATATCATAGTTCTTCCAGGCGGAATGCCAGGAGCTGCAAATCTTTCAAAGGATTTTGAAGTTATAAGAAGAGTCATCAATACAGCTCAAACTGGTTGGGTATGCGCAATATGTGCTGCTCCAGCTGTTGTTCTGGGGAATACAGGAATACTTGAAGGAAAAGATGCAGTGTGCTATCCAGGAATGGAAGCTGCAGCTCCAAATATAAAGTTCTTGAAAGACGAAAGATGTGTTGTTTCTGATAATGTTATAACAGCTCAAGGTCCAGGAGTTGCAACGGAGTTTGCTCTTAAGATTGTAGAATGTGCAATTTCTAAAGATAAGAGTGAAGAGCTTGCAAAAGGTTTTTTAGCAAAAATATAAAATAACATAAATTTATTGAAATACAAAAACCACTGCATTATATGAGAAATCCATATCTTGGATGACCTCATCAATCAGTGGTTTTTTTCTACTAAGATATCTTTCTTAGCATATTTACAAGCATCTTTCCTCGTTTATTAGATCCATACATGCAACAGAAGTTCTTTGAAGCTTCTTTGACTGTTATTGAAGGTTTGCTCTGTCGTAAAAAATATAGGTGAGTAGCTAATTTGAAATATAGAACTTCCTTTTTTTCTTTTGGAAAACTAACATCAAAATCCCAACTATATATGGCAGTGTAAATTGGGAAGAAAACTTCATTTTTGTAGCTCTCTACTGTTTCACACCAAGAAGGTTGTCTTTTAAGTTTCAATCCTAAAAAGTATCTATGTGAAGTGACGTGTTTCTGAATTTGTTTTGCACTGGATTCAGAAAATAAGCCATTGGTTTTATTTGTAAGCTGCTGTATAAAATCTGTTGGACAACATGAATATGTCATTTCTTAATTCCTCTGTTCATTTGAATACCCCCTCAAATTTATCTCCATCTTGAATATATAGAGAATTTTTCATTTTGAAAAGGCTTGAGCTATGAATATAGGTGATAGTTATACTCTCATTAGGCTAAAAAATAAAATTTACTAAATAAGTTGTTATATTATATAGAAATAAAAAATTATAAATTTTGATAATTATTTATTGATGTTTAAAATACTTACTTAACAAATAATTAGTAATATAGAGAAAATATGTATCTATACCAAAATACATGCAAAATTGCACTAAATATTAATGGTGATGATGTTTATTTTTTGGTGTTACTTTTTAGAAAACTATGTAATTTTTGATAGAAAAAAGGTATAAATAGAGTATAAAATTTTGAAGGAGTTCTAATTTTATGCTAATAAATAATTTTTCACAAGCAATTGGAAATACTCCACTTGTTAAAATCAATAGTTTGAATAAAACAGATGCAAATATTTTTGCTAAAGTTGAATCAATGAATCCATTATCCTCTGCTAAAGATAGAGCTGCTCTTTATATGATAGAAGAAGCAGAAAAAAGAGGAGATCTTCAAAAAGACTCTATTATTGTTGAACCTACAAGTGGTAACACAGGCGTTGGTTTGGCATATATAGCTGCAATAAAAGGATATAAGACAATATTCACAATGCCAAGTTCTATGAGCGTTGAAAGAAGAAAATTGTTGAAGGCATTTGGAGCACAGATAATATTGACAGATCCAGATAAAGGAATGACTGGAGCAATTGCAAAAGCCAACGAATTGGCTTTAAATGATAAAAAGATATTCATCCCACAGCAATTTAACAATCCAGATAACCCTTTATCACATTATAAAACCACAGGTCCTGAAATATATAGGGATCTGGATGGAAAGATTGATATATTCATATCTGCAGTAGGTACTGGTGGAACTCTATCTGGATGTGCTAAATATTTAAAAGAGAAAAAAGCTGATACTTGTGTGATAGCTGTAGAACCATCAACTTCTGCCGTGATTTCAGGAGAGAAGGCTGGAAAACATGATATTCAAGGCATTGGAGCTGGTTTTATTCCAAAAAATTTAGATATGAAACTCATTGATGAGGTTTTGAAAGTAACAACAGAAAAAGCCTATTCAACATCCAGAGATATTGCCAAAAAAGAGGGAATACTGGTTGGAATTTCTGCAGGCGCAGCATTGGCAGCAGCGATTGAAGTTGGAAACAGACCAGAAAATAAAGATAAAAATATAGTTGTGATTTTCCCAGATACTGGCGAGAGATATCTCTCAACAGCGTTATTTGATTAATTGAGGTAAATAATGAGTTTTATGATTGAAAATACACTGTTCTGTGGTCAGAGCTTTTCTTGGAGACACAATGATGACAGTACATTCAGTGCAGTTCTTGAAAACAAGATACATACAATAAAAGAAGGGCAGAGAGAATTCTCTCCTTTCTTGAATTCATATCTAGATAATGAATATAATTACAAAGATGCAATGATTGAGATGTCAAAAATTGATCCAATCTTAAAAAATGCCATTGATGAATGTGGAGAGATACATATATTGAATCAAGACCTTTGGGAGACTGTTTTTGGTTTCATTCTATCGCAGAACAACAATATAAAAAGAATTGAAAGGCTGTATGATAGAACTGCAAGAACTTTTGGAACAAAAATTAAGGATGATTATTATTCATTTCCTCGTCCATCTCAACTTAAAGGTGTGACAGAAAAAGATTTACGTGAATTAGGTGTTGGCTTCAGAGCATCATATCTGCTTGATGCAATAAATAGGGCCGATGAGATTTTAAGTATTGATGGAATGAGCGATGATAAAGCTGATAAGATATTGCAGGATACCAGAGGCATTGGTCCAAAAGTGAGTGCTTGCATACGCCTTTTTGGACTTCATAACTTTGAAGTGTTCCCAAAAGATGTGTGGGTCAAAAAAATAATGAAAACATGGTTCCCTGGAAAAGATGAATCATATTTTGCACCATACCAAGGCTTAGCTCAAGAATATCTATTTTTATATGCCAGAACACATGGCATAGAGGACGAGTAATATCAAAAAGAATAAGAAGGAAATAAGTGGTTGTGATGAAATGAATTTGGATAATTTATTGAAAGTTGAAAATTTGATTTCATACATAGGCGCAAAAGAATTTGACGATAAATTTATTGAAGGACTTCTATTAAAAGATAATAAGTTCAGCAATGAAAATTTATCTTATTTGAACTTCAATGACGTTGTATTTATGAAGTGCAATTTCCAAAATTGTAATTTTACAAATGCTTTCTTCAACAATTGTACTTTCTTATCATGTGATTTCTCAGGAAGTTCTTTTGATTTAAGTTATTTTGATAAGATAAAAATTGAAGAGAGTAAGTTCAGTGGTTGTGTATTCAATGATGCCAAATTAAACAATGTGATCATTGAAGAATCAAATTTCCTATATGCCAATTTCATGGAATCAACTCTTCAAGATGTATTCATTGATAAATCAGCATTTGTAGAATCTTTTTTTGATGAATGCAAATTAAAAAATTTTGTT
Source organism: Sphaerochaetaceae bacterium (assembly GCA_023231265.1). GTDB lineage: Bacteria > Spirochaetota > Spirochaetia > Sphaerochaetales > Sphaerochaetaceae > Pleomorphochaeta. The sequence continues at coordinate 1,020 of JALNVT010000113.1, read as the reverse complement.
TTAGACGGAGTAGATTTTACCAAGGCAGAGTTCTTTAAAACAAAACTCAGTAAGATAGACTTCAGGACATCAACAATCGACAATATAAGATTTTCTGATACACATGTTGAAATTGTTGGTATGATTGTTGATACCTTTCAAGCAGCCTCTCTTGCAGAATGCCTTGGTATAAAGGTCTTGAATTAAGAAGAGAAGTTTATATATTTAATTGCATCAACTGTTGATATTCCATTTCTAATGGCACTCTTATTCAATTTTGTTGTGATGAGTGTCTGATGACATAGAGTATCAGCATATTTGATTGCATTATCTACGGATTCTTTGTTTAGAATTTTTGCTATCAGTGCTGATGTAAATAAATCTCCACATCCTGGATAATTCAAGTTTAGATTTTCATTGGCCCATAAATTTTTTCTATTGTTCTCACAGTAAGCTGTATAATACTTATCATCTCCTTCTATTGATAAGCTGGTTATAACAGAAACTTTAGGACCCAGCTCAGAAAGGCCATCTAACATGTCATTGATCTCTTTGAGTGAATACTTATCTTTTGGACTCTTATCTAAAAGCAGGCATGCTTCAGTGCTGTTAGGAGTGATTATATCAGCTAAAGGAACAAGCTTCTTCATAGCATTTAAATAATTACTGTCAAATGTAGAATACATCTGTTTGTTGTCTCCTAAAACAGGATCAACAACAATCAAAGATTTATTATTGTCTTTATAGTAGCCAATTATTTCTGATACTATCTGTATCTGATCTTCGTTTGATAAAAATCCTGTATAAATGCAATCAAATTGGAGATTTTCCTTTTTGAATTTATCAAATATAGATTTTATACTTTCAGATAGATCTTTAATGTAAAAATCCTTGAATCCATCGGTTTGAGTTGAAAGGATAGCAGATGGAAGAGGGCATACTTCAACACCAAGTGCTTCCATAATTGGAATCACAACAGTCAAGGAACTTTTTGAGTAACTACAAATATCGTGTATAGCAAGTGTGTTTTTATTCATAAAT
>JALNVT010000112.1 GCA_023231265.1 Sphaerochaetaceae bacterium | reverse complement strand
GGACCTGGAAAAGTTCTATCAGGTCTGTTTAAAACAGAAAATATGGTCTGCAGCCCCTGTGGAACAATCGAAGAAATATTGGAATTGAGGAAATAATTATTATGGAAAAACGTAATGCAATAATAACTGGTGGTTCTAGAGGAATAGGCCTCGCTATTATTAAAAATCTTTTGGCTGACAATTATGAAGTATGGTACTTGAGTAGATCTGAAATTGAAGAGGACTTAGGAAGCATGGTTCACCATATAGCCTGTGATGTAGGCGATAAAGAGGCTCTTGAGAGCTCTCTTAAAATTGCTGTTAAAGAGGCTGGAACTGTAAATGTTCTTGTAAACAATGCAGGAATTACTCGTGATGGTCTCATCATGAGAATGAGCAATGAGAACTTTGAAGATGTCATAAACATAAATTTAACATCAACATTCATCACATGTAGAACTCTATCTAGAACTTTCTTGAAGCAGAAGTTTGGATCAATCATAAACATTTCCAGTGTTGTTGGTGTTGTAGGTAATGGCGGACAAGCTAACTATGCAGCATCAAAAGCAGGAATAATTGGACTTTCAAAATCACTTGCAAAAGAATTTGCATCACGTGGTGTCAGAGTTAACTGCATAGCTCCAGGTTTCATTGAAACCAGCATGACAGACAAACTTACAGAAAGTCAGAAAGAGATGATTGTTGAGCAGATTCCTTTGAAAAAAATGGGAAAACCTGAGATGGTTGCAGACTGTGTTAAATTTTTAGCATCAGATGCATCAAGTTATATAACAGGCCAAGTCATATGTGTTGACGGCGGAATGGTGATGTAGGAGAAATCGAGATGTCAAATAGAGTAGTAGTAACAGGTATGGGTACCATAAACCCGATTGGAACAAGAGTTGATGAATTCTTTGAAAATATCAAAGCCGGTAAGTGTGGTATTGGTGATTTAACACTGTTCGATGCATCAGATTATCCTGTAAAGATTGCAGGTGAGGTCAAGAACTTTGATCCATCTGATTTGCTTACAAAAAAACAGGTGAGATCAATGGCTCGTTTCTCTCAGTTTGCAACATATGCATCAATTCAAGCTATGGAAATGGCTGGTTTTGATACAGAAGCTGGTGTTCCAGATGATATTGAAGCTGGTGTTTACATCGGTAATGGTATCGGTGGTTTTGAAATTGCTGAGAACAATCTTGAGAAGTTATTCCAAAGAGGACCTAGAGCAATCTCACCATTAACAATACCTCTTTTAATTGAAAATGAAGCAGCTGCAAATATTGCATTGATCTATAAATTACATGGTCCATGTATCACTGTTTCAACAGCATGTGCATCAGGAACTGACGCAATCGGAACTGCATTCTTGGCTGTTAAAAATGGTCTTGTGGATATGGCAGTTACAGGTGGTACAGAAGGTGCAATCTCTCAGTTATCTGTTGGTGGATTTGCTAGACTTCATGCATTGAGTGCATCTCATAATGATGAACCTCAAAAAGCATGCTGTCCTTTCGATAAGAATCGTGATGGTTTTACAATCGGTGAGGGTGCTGGTATGTTGGTTATTGAAACACTTGAGGGTGCTAAAAAACGTGGCGCAAATATCCTTGGTGAGATTGTAGGTTATGGTGCATCCTGTGATGCTTATCATATCACAGCTCCAGAACCAAGTGGTGTTGGTGCAGCTCGTGCGATGGAAAAAGCTATTAAAATGGCAGGAATCAAAAAAGAAGATATTGATTATATCAACGCACATGGTACAAGTACAAAAGCAAATGATGTTATGGAAACAAATGCAATCAAACTTGTATTTGGAGACCTTGCAAAAAAACTTAAAATATCATCAACTAAGGGTATGACAAGTCACCTAGTTGGAGCAGCAGGTGCAGTTGAATCCATTGTTTGTATAAAAGCAATCAATGAAGGCTTCTATCCTGCAACAATCAATTATGAGACACCTGATGAAGAATGTGATCTAGATTATATTCCAAATAAAGGTATAGAGGCTCCAATGAAATATGCATTGAACGAATCTCTTGGATTCGGTGGTCATAATGGTGTTTTGATATTCAAAAAATTTGAAGACTAAAGGAATAGTATAGATGAAAGACTTAGCAATAACAGATGTTTTGTTACACAGACCTCCTTTTTTATTTGTAGATAAAATTGAAGAAGCAGACGAAAAACATACAGTAGGAAGATATACTTACAAAGAAGATGAGTTCTTCTTCAAAGGTCATTTTCCAGAACATCCAGTTGTACCTGGTGTTCTTCTAATTGAATTGATGGCTCAGGTAGGTGGAGCAGGTTGTGCTTACGCAGATATAATGAAACCTGGTCTGTTTGTTCTTGCTACAGTTGAAAAAGTGAAATTCAAAAAACAAGTTCGTCCTTTAGATACATGTATTGTAAATGTTGAAAATGTAAGAGTTTCTACCAAACTAATTAGACAGAAAGGTACCGTGACAGTTGATAACGAATTGGCAGCTACTGCTACTTGGCTATGTGTTAGAGTTGACTCAGAGGAATAATTATAATGGTTGTAAAACAAAAGATCTTACGAAACGTATGTTTGACAGCTCATCCAAAGGGATGCAGAGAGTACGTTGAAAATGAAATTGATTTTGTTGAGAAATCTATGAAAGGTTCTGATGAACGCTATCCAAAACTTGATACAAAACCAATGAATGTTTTGATTCTCGGTTGTTCAACAGGTTATGGTCTGTCATCTAGAATTGTTACAGGAATTGGAATGAAGGCTAAAACTCTTGGTGTATGTTTTGAAAGAACACCAAGCAGCAAACCTGCAACACCTGGTTGGTACAACACTAAGGTGTTTGAAGAGGAAGCTGAAAAACGTGGAATCTACGCAAAAACAATCAACGGTGATGCTTTCAGTGATGAAGTTAAGAAAGAGGTATGTGAGACAATAAAGAGAGATTTAGGAAAAGTAGATCTTGTAATTTATAGCTTGGCATCTCCAGTAAGAACTGATCCTAAAACAGGAATTACATACAAATCAGTATTGAAACCTATTGGAAATTCCTTCACTGAATTGAGTGTGAATTCAAAAACAGGAATTCTTGAAAAAGCTACTTTTACAGCTGCAACTGAAGAACAGGCAAAAGCTACTGTTAAGGTTATGGGTGGAGAAGATTGGAAACTTTGGATGGAAACTCTGTTAGAAAATGATGTTGTGAGTGACGGCTTCAAATCTGTTGCTTATTCATATATTGGCCCCAAAATTACTTACCCAATCTACAGAGAGGGTACAATTGGAAAGGCTAAAGAAGATTTAGAGAGCAGTGTTGAAGAAATAAATGCACTGATTTCTAAAAAAGGTGGAGAGGCTTATATTTCAGTTAATAAAGCCCTCGTCACTCGTGCGAGTGCTGTTATTCCTGTAGTTCCTTTGTATACTGCCATCCTTTATAAGGTTATGGAAGATAAAGGAATTCATGAGAACTGCATAGAGCAGATGTATAGACTCTACAGCTCAAAACTTCCTTCAAAGAGTACCGATGAAAAAGGCAGAATACGCCTTGATGATTGGGAAATGAGAGAGGATGTTCAAAAAGAGGTGGAGGATATTTGGAAGACTCTTAAAGAGGGTGAAGAATTGGTTCAAGGCGATCTGGAAATGTTTAGAACCGACTATTCTCACCTTCATGGCTTTGGCTATAAAAATATCGATTACTCAAAAGACGTTGATCTAGAAAGACCTTAAATCTATTAATAACTAATATTTTAGGTGTGTTGACGCATTGGAAAATTTAGTGAGAATAATCTTTTAAGTAACTAGGGATTGTTTCATTTTAAGAGTGAGACAATCCCTTTCTGTTATTTCAATGCTTCTTTGATTATTCCAATCAAGGAATCTGCAACTTTTCTGTGACTCTCTTTATCCATATGAAGATTGTCCTCTCCTGTCTTTGCAACGGAAGAAAGAGCAAAATACAGATAATCATTATCTGATGCAAATTTCTGCAATGCTGGAATCAGATCTCTCATCTTTCTTTCTGAACTCTCATCATAGAGAACAAATGGACACTTAGATGTATCATCAATGAATGGTGGAGATAAGATCAAAATCTTTGGCATCTTCCAGTTATTAACATAACTATCAATCTGTATCATCTGTATCAACTTCTCATATCCCTTCAGAACTCCAGGAACACTCATGTTGAAATGAGATCTCACATCATTTGTTCCAAGTGATATTGTTATCATATCTATTGGTCTGTGGGTTGCAAGGGCATATTCAAGACCTTTTGCTCCATTCAGCAGTGGATTGAAAGGATCATCAAATGTTGTGGTCCTACCTCCCAAACCCTCTTCAATCACTCTGTATTCTTCAAACCCAAGATTCTTCTGAAGAAGAGCAGTCCATCTTGTGTTCCAATCATATCTCTCACCATCTATGGCTGTATTTGCACCATATGTATTGGAGTCTCCAAAACACATTATTGTTTTCATGTTTTACCTTCTGTTTTGTAATATTTGATTAAACCAATTATATCACATTGATGAGTATCGAAAAACTAATTTTTCTAGATGTTTGTTTCTGATAAACTAAATTGGACCTGTATCTTTTATGAATGATTGTTCCTGATGGAAAATTTTTTAAATTAATACTTGCAAATGGGCTAGAAACAGTTTAAAAGAGTAATAACCAGTCTTGTTAGCTCTTTTGTGAAATTTTAATAAGTAGACAATTCTTTCAGATGTAAGAAGCTATTTGATTGAATTTATACTGAAAAAATGAAGACTGCATATATAGTAAAATGCAGTATCAAAAATAATTATTCCCTAGAAAAACAGATTTATGTTTATTACAATATCTCTCAATTTGTATCTGCTCGTTAATATAAAGATGAGAGTTATCACTAGGGAAATAGTGCTTTAGAAAGTATCTGGCTATTGGGGCAAATCATAGAATGATGGCCAATTTTGTAAATTGGTAAATAAAATTTTTAATTTTATTGCCACCATGAAATATTTAATTATAAAGGATTCTCCGGTGAATAAAGAAGAACTAACTCGTATCGAAGAAGAAATGGTTCGCGAAATAGAAGAGTACAATAGAGAAAAAAATAAAATCAGAATGATGCTAGGAAAAATTGGAGGACAGTCGTTCTCTAGAGTGGATGCCATTGTTAATGGTGTATTTCTCACAATAATCCTGACTCTGTTCATTCTTGAAATTACAACACATTTTTTACCATCTTTTATCTCTTTAGAGATAAGTGTTCTGCTTGTTTCAATTAAAATTGTTTTATTAATGCACAATCAATACAAAACAAATCACTTTCAATTCTGGGTTTTGAATTCAATTGAATTCAAGATCAATACAATCCATACAGATTTAAGAAAATTGAAAAAAGAAATAATTGAATTGGAAGAAAGAAACAAAGATAACATCAACGTAGGCTAATTGAATTCAAACATAATTAACATATTTATTAATTTCTAATTGTCCTTAAAGTGGCAGTTAGAATTTTGGTGCATATAAATGATAATTATGATGTAAATTTTCTCATTTAATGTTTAAAATCTTGTCATTAAACAGTAGACTGTTTCTGATTATTACAAGTTGGTATGTTGCATTATGGAACATAATTTTGCAATTTTTTATTTTTTGTTGCATTTGGTTTGAATATTTGTTGCATTTTGACCTAAAATCTATGAAATTTGAATGTTTATTATTGTGATAAGTTTTAATATGATATAAAAATAAATAAATCAATTTAGACCCTTTATCTAATTGGAGAGAAAATAATGGATAATATTTTAGACGAGTTTGGTTCTATGGTTTTTGGTGATGATGTAATGAAGGAAAGACTTCCTAAAGATACATATGAAGCACTGAAAGAGACCATAAGAAAAGGAAAAGACTTAGATATCAATATAGCAAATGCTGTTGCACATGCTATGAAACAATGGGCAATAGAGTTGGGAGCAACTCACTTCACTCATTGGTTCCAGCCATTAACAGGAATTACAGCTGAAAAACATGATTCTTTTTTAACTCCAACCAAGAATGGAAAGATGATTCTTTCCTTTTCTGGTAAAGAATTGATTAAGGGTGAGCCTGATGCATCTTCTTTTCCTTCAGGTGGCTTGAGAGTTACCTTTGAAGCTCGTGGTTACACAGCATGGGATCCTACAAGTTATGCCTTCGTAAAAGAAAACACCTTGTGCATTCCAACTGCATTCTGTTCATTCAGTGGTGCTGCTTTGGATAAGAAAACTCCTCTGCTAAAATCAATGGAAGTCATTGAGAAGCAGGCTTTAAGAATATTGAAATTATTTGGACATGACGATGTTCAAAATGTAATTACAACTGTTGGCCCAGAGCAGGAATACTTCTTGATTGATAGAGAGCTATTCATGAAGAGAAAAGATCTTCGTTATACAGGAAGAACTCTCATTGGTGCACGTCCTCCTAAAGGACAAGAATTGGAAGACCATTATTTTGGTAACCTCAGACCAAGAGTAAGTGCTTACATGCATGAATTGGATGAAGAACTTTGGAAGCTTGGTATCTACGCTAAAACAAAACACAATGAAGTATCTCCAGCTCAGCATGAGTTGGCTCCTGTGTACACAACAACAAATATTGCATGTGATCACAATCAATTGACTATGGAGCTTATGAAGAAAGTTGCAGAACGTCATGGTTTGGCATGTCTTCTTCATGAGAAACCTTTTGAGGGCGTGAATGGTTCAGGTAAGCATGATAACTGGTCTATCTCAACAGACAGTGGTATCAACCTATTGGAACCTGGTGATTCTCCAAAGGATAACATGCAGTTCTTGTTATTCTTAGTTGCTATCATAAAAGCAGTTGATGAATACCAAGATCTATTGAGAGTGAGTGTTGCATCCCCTGGAAATGATAATAGACTTGGTGGAGATGAAGCACCTCCTGCTATTGTAAGTATTTTCTTAGGTGATGAATTGACTCAGATTCTTGAGGACATTGCAAATGAAAGATTGAATGTTGGTTATATCAAGCAATCTATGGAATTGGGTGTTCATGTACTTCCTGATTTCCCTAAAGATGCAACTGATAGAAATAGAACTTCTCCTCTAGCATTTACTGGAAATAAATTTGAATTTAGAATGCTTGGTTCAGCATTCAGTGTTTCAGGACCAAATACAATTTTGAATACCATTGTTGCTAAGTCTTTGAAAGAATTTGCAGATGAGATTGAAAAAGCAACAGACAGTGAAGCTGCTATAAAAGAAGTTATAAAGAAGAACTACTGTGAGCATTCAAGAATTGTCTTCAATGGCAACAACTACACTCAAGAGTGGGTTGAGGAAGCTGCTAGAAGAGGTCTTGTCAACAATCCTTCAACTGTTGATTCCATTCCAGCTTATATTGCTAGAAAGAACATTGAAATGTTTGAAGAATTTGGAGTTCTTAATAGAGAAGAATTGACATCTCGTCATGACATTTTGTTTGAGAACTATGAGAAGACAATAAACATTGAAGCTCTGACTTTGATAGATTTGATTAAGAAACAGATCATCCCATCTTGCACAAGATACATGGGCACTCTCTCTAGAGATATAAAAGACAGCTGTAATTTTGTACCTGATGCATCATTGAAATCATCAGTAGCCACATTGAAGAGAGTTGCAACATTGGTTGAGAAACTCCATATTGCAATTGATCATCTTGACTGTGAGGTTGATGAAACAAGACGCAAAGCAACCTCAAAAGAAAGAGCTATATCTTTCTATAAAGAGGTTATCCCTGAGATGAGAACAGTCAGAACCTTGAGTGATGAGCTTGAACTTATCGTTCCTTGTGATTTCTGGCCAATTCCAATATATGGTGAACTGTTATATTCAGTTTAAATTAAAGCGATATCCAAGAGTTAACTCTTGGATATCACTGTTTATAAGGCCTTGATTCAATACGGGGAATATATATATCTAAAATTCTATACATTAGTTATATAGAATAATAAATTTATAATTATATTATATAGAACTATAACTATATAATATTGGGTTATTTTTCTTGTTTTGGCCCAATATATGTGCTAACCTTGTAGCGAGGTAGATTAAATGAACTT
>JALNVT010000111.1 GCA_023231265.1 Sphaerochaetaceae bacterium | reverse complement strand
TTTTTTTGTTATCAGCTTCTGAGTGCTCAATTGAAATTGTCATTCAATCAGAGTTAACACCAAGGTGAATATATATTTTGATACATCCCAAGTATTATCATAATTAAATATATTTATCCATTGCAATCAAACATCACATACCAATATTTATTTTATTATATTCAGCAGGTTGTTTGATATCTGCAAGAATCCATCATCATTTGGATGAATCTTTTTATCTCTAAGAAGATTCTTGTCATGTTCCATCTTTTTGAATCCATCAATGAAAATTAAATTGTTTTTGAGGCATTCAGTTCTGATCTTTTTCTGAAATCTTTGTCATTTTATCGACTCCGTCATCTAGATCAGCTCTCCAAAGGGGAGACATGCAATATACTGCTGAGAATTCATACATTCTCTTTATCTTTTTTAAGAACATCTCGATGTTGATCTCAATTTCATCAATTTCTTTCTTCGTCCAATCATTGGTACCATATGCAATCAAAATTGAATCAACCTCATCAATTGTATTGATTAGAGAGCTCTAATCAAAATAAAAGCCTCCAAGGCTGAGGTTGATCAGCTCACAGTTTAACTCTCTTGAGATTATGTTTGTGTAAGAATTTGAGGATGAGTTTGGTTCAACACCTTGAGATATGGAGTCTCCATAAACTGCCATCAACCTCGGTCTTTTTTCCAAAGGAATGAGACCTTTGATGTTTAAATTCTTGAGAGACATGCAGCAAAGAGAAGGAAAATAAATTATGATTTTTGATCAGCTTTTAACTCTTCGTCTGTAGTTGAAAGAAATATGTTCATCATCTCTTCTGATTTTATAGATTTGAGTTTCTACATCATTTTCAAATATACTTATTGTATCTTCATCTCTCATGAAGAAGTCAAAGAAGCAGTCCATTACAATCTCATCAACATCTGTTTCAAATTGGAGACTTATTCCTGCAGTACACATACTTCTTACCTTAAGAAATTCTGCTAAGTTTTCGTAGAAAGCTCTTTCGTTTTCAGAGAATCTTGATGGTGTTATGCTTCCATCACTCTCCATTATATCTCTGCATCCATGTAAAAATGGAACAATCTCATTCATTTCAATACCTCTTTTGTATTCATTCAATCACTGATGTTATGCTTTAAATCTTAACAAAGTTTGCTATTGATTGATAAAACTTTGAGAATCTCTCTCATTGCTATATGCTCAAATTATTATCATATTTAAATATATTTATCTATTAAAAATCTAAATGTAATGAATACAATCATATATAGCTATGTGTTTGATAAAAAAATATACAGAAATGTGCTATAATATAAAAATAGAAACTCTAAATAAGCTGGATGCTTTTATTAAGTGGGAGGGGTAGATGAAAAAATTATTGAGTATTGCTTTAATAATGTTTGTTTTGATTGGATCTATTTTTGCTGAGGATGAATTGTTTGATGCAGCTGACTTTGAGAATGATCCTTTTGATGCAGTAAGTTCTGAAGAAGAAGCTATTGAAAATCTAGATGGAGCTCTTTTGGCTCCAACAAATGATGAAGGAGTTGTGCCTCCAGGTGTAGATGCTGTAGAAAAAAATGTTATTTTCATAGATCAATATTTCACTGCAAATATTTTGGTTGGAAAGGCATCATCTCCCGTTACTGCTGATACTTTATATACTTCTACTGGAGCAGAGTTCAACTTCTATAAATATTGGGGCATAAAGCATTACGGACTCAATTTAAAACTCACAGCTCTTGGAGAGGACTATCAATATGGAAGCTACCAGGTGGCATTCAATGGAAGCATGAGATACAATTTGATGGATAACCTTGACCTGTTCTTTGGCGCAGGACCGGCTCTCATGTATTATGGAATGATGGATTCTGATGCAGGCTCTGTAAGCTATTATTATGGTGGAGTAAATGCTGATGTAGGAATCAGATTGTTCCCATTTGAAGACAATTCCAAACTGGCTTTTGATCTTGGAGTATCTGGCAGTTACTTATGGAATATTCCAATTGGATCATATTCAAGTGCAGTATCAACAAGATATCAAGCAACAGGTTTTGTTGGATTCAGCTACATTTTTGCAACAGGGAAAAAGACTGTTACCAAAATAGAACAGAAATAAACAATTAAAAATTAATATCAAGAATGGGGCTAAAATTCAAAATTGAGAATACTTTGAATTTTAGCTCTAATTTATATACAGTTATTACTTCAAAATATTGAAATCGATGCAAGTTATGTATATAATCAACTACCATGAGTAATAATAAAATTGTATCTACACATTGGGCGGACATTAACGCCGATAAAATCATCCGTGAAAGGGGTGAAAAAGACTGTTACACTTGTGCCAGCGGCATTACGCCTTCAGGTACAGTTCACATTGGTAACTTCCGTGAAATTATTTCTGTTGAATTGGTAGCACGTGCTCTTAGAGATAAGGGTAAGAATGTAAGATTTATCTATAGCTGGGATGACTATGATGTATTTAGAAAAGTACCTAAAAACATGCCAGAACCAGAATTGCTAGAGGGCTATTTAAGAAAACCTATCACATTGGTTCCTGATACCTTAGGTCGTGCTGATAATTATGCACGCGGTAATGAATTAGATGTTGAAAAGATTTTGCCTTCAGTAGGTGTTAATCCTGAATATCTATATCAAGCAGCTCGTTACAGAGATTCTGAATATGCAGAAGGTATCAAAACAGCACTTGAACATAAAGATGAAATTAAAGCTATTCTTAATGAATTCAGAACCCAGCCTCTACCAGAGGATTGGTGGCCAATTTCTGTATTCTCATCTTTCACTGATAAAGATAACACAACAATCCTAGCATGGGATGGCGAGTATGGTGTTACTTACAGAGATGATGACACAAATCAAGAAGAGACAATTGATTTGAGAAACACACCATATGCAAAACTTCCTTGGAGAATTGACTGGCCAATGAGATGGAGCCGTGAAGGTGTAGATTTTGAACCAGCTGGTAAGGATCACCACAGTGAAGGTGGATCTTTTGATACCAGTAAGAGAATTGTAGAGGTATTTGGAGGAAAAGCTCCAGTATCATTCCAGTATGACTTTATTTCAATTAAGGGTCGTGGTGGTAAGATCTCAAGTTCTTCAGGTGAGGTAATCAGCCTTTATGATGTTCTTGAAGTTTACACTCCAGAACTCTGTCGTTATATGTTCGTTGGAACACGTCCTAACACTGAATTTGCAATCTCATTTGATCTTGATGTTTTGAAGATCTATGAAGATTATGATAAATGTGAAAGAATTTACTTCGGTCTTCAGAGTGCTAATGATAAGAAGAAAGCTAAGGAATCTCGTATATATGAATTGAGCCAGGTAAAGGATATTCCTACAACTCCTAGCTATCAAATTCCATTCCGTCATCTATGTAACTTACTTCAAATTCATAGTGGTGATATCGAAGCTGTTATTGCAACACTTGATGATATCGAAGAATCACAGATTGAAAGATTGAAACAGAGATGTGTTTGTGCTTGGAACTGGATCACAACTTTCTCACCTGAAGACTTCAGATTCGCTCTTGCAACTGAAGATACTCCTGTAGTGGAAGTAACAGATAAAGAAAGAACTGCAATCAAAGCATTGGCAGAAAAAGTTTCAAAAATTGAAACATATGAAAATGCTAAAGAATTTGGAAATGATATGTATTCATGTGCAACTGATATTGAACTTGAAACAAGTGATTTCTTCAAAATTGTTTACAAAGCTTTGATTGGCAAAGAAAAAGGACCTAAACTAGCTCAGTTTATTGAGACCTGCGGAAAGGATAAAATACTTCCTATTTTAAGCAGATATTAATAAACAGACAAATCAATAAATATATTGAAAGATAGGACGGTTTTACCGTCCTTTCTGTTCATAAAAGGATAATAATGAAATGAAAGTAATATTGATAAATGGTAGTTCCAGAGAAAAACAATGTACGTTTGTTGCATTATCTGAATGTGCAAAAACATTGGAAGAGAATGGAATTCAAACCCAAATAATTCATGTTGGTAATTCTGATAAGGCAAATGATCCTCTGTTTATCAGACATGTTGCGACTTTAATAGAGGAAGCAGATGGTCTGATTGTGGGCTCTCCTGTATACTATGCAGCTCCCAATGGTATATTGAGTATGTTCTTAACAAATCTGTTTGCAGCAATCAACAAAGAGAAGTTGATTATGATGCCTGCTGCATCTGTAACGAGTGCAAGAAGGGCTGGTACTGTATCAACACTGGATCAGATAAATAAGTTCTTCAGTTATTTCCAGATGCCAATTGTATCATCTTCTTATTGGCCAATGCTTCATGGATTGAGTGCAGAGGAAGCAAAAAAAGATTTAGAGGGACTTCAGATAATGAGAACTCTAGCTCGTAACATGGCTTACATGATCACATCTTTCACTCTTGCCAAACTTGAAAAGCCAAAGCAGGAAAAAAAGGTAAGAACAAATTTTATTTAGAGCACAAAAAAAGAGAGTATTTTGATACTCTCCTTTTTTTGCCTCAAATTTAATTCAATAATTTATCGAGTACAAATGAGTTCTTTCTCCATTTTGGTTGAGCTTTAACTCTTAAATCAAGTTGAAGTTTTTTATCAGGAAAAATTGGTTTTATCTCTTTGAATGATGAAACTCTGATCTTTTTGATATTTGCTCCACCTTTACCAACGATGATACCTTTCTGAGATTCTCTTTCAACAATTATGAAAGCTCTTATCCAAATTTCATTGTCCTCTGGTCTCTGTTCAAGATCACTTACTTCGACATAGATTGCATGAGGTAGTTCTTGAGATACAAGGGCAATTGTTTTTCCTCTGATGATCTCACTGATTCTGAATTCAACAGGTTGGTCGGTGTAGGAATCTGCTGGATAAAGCATCTCTCCTTCTGGAGCCAAACTGAAAAGTTTGATCAGAATCTCATCGATTCCATCATCTTTTTTAGCAGAAGCCTCAAGTACTGTTGCATCTGGAATGTTCTCTGCAATGAAGTAACGAGATTCTTCTATTTTATCTTTACGAGCTAAATCGCATTTGTTCAAACAAACAACAATTGGTCTTCTTGTTTTTTTAACTATCTCAACGATTGCAAGTTCTTCCTTACCAGGAGCTCTTGTTGCATCTACCATGTACAAAATCATATCTGTCTCTTTCAATGATTCAACTGCAATGGTCTGCAATCGTAAGTTTAATGTTTGATCATTTAAGTGGTAACCTGGAGTATCAGTAAAGATTAACTGTCCTCTTTGATCTGTATAAATCCCTCGAATGGCATTTCTTGTTGTTTGAGGGGTTCTTGCTGTAATTGATACAGGCATTTCAACAATGGTGTTTACCATTGTACTTTTTCCACTAGATGGTCTGCCTATAATGGCTACTGTTCCACATTTCATCGTTATCTCCTAAAATCGATTACACTATAACAGAAAGGAGTTAATTATGAATAGTTAAATACATACCTGTTTTATATAAAAGTATCTATTGATTGTAAAAACTATTTTTTATACTTTCCTTTTACTGTATATTTTATTATACTCACTAAAGTAAGTTTGAATCCAACTTAGGAGAAATTTTATGAGATTAGAAGACAAAGAAGCAAAAAAAGAAGAATCAACAAACCCAGTAATGGGCGATAAACTATTAAAAACTCGTAGTGTAATGCTAAGTGGAGAAATTAACAAAGAAAGCGCTGAGAAAATCATAACTCAGTTATTGATTCTAGAACAAGAAGATAGTGAAAAAGAAATAAAGATCTTCATCAACAGCCCAGGTGGTGATGTTGATGCAGGTTATGCAATATATGATATGGTTAGATTTATCTCATGTCCAGTTATAATGATTGGCGCAGGACTTGTAGCTTCAGCTGCATCTCTTGTTTTGATTGCTGTACCTAAAGAAAGAAGAATTGGTCTACCTAATTCTACATATCTCATTCACCAGCCAATGAGTGGAATGAAGGGTGTTGCATCTGATATTGAGATCTATTCAAAACAGATTGAACAGTTGAGACTTAAACTCGATACTGCTATCGCTGTTGCAACAGGCAAGAGTGTTGAAGAAGTTAAAAAAGATACTGAAAGAGATCATTGGTTGTTCAGTGAACAAGCAAAAGAATATGGTTTGATTGATCGAATCGTAGAGAACAGAAAAGATCTTTAAGAATCACACTTTATAAGAGCAAAGGCAATCTATTGATTTAGGTTGCTTTTTTTGATGCAAAATTGATATTTTTTTTAAAATATTGATGGAGGCATTATGGTTTTTATTGTTTTACTGCTGGTTCTGATTCTAAGTGGCTGCAATGCAGATGTCAAAAATCCAGATGTTGGATTCAAAATAATGAGCTGGAATGTACAGAATCTCATGGATGACAAACTCGATGGAGATGAATACTCTGAATATACACCCTCAGAAGGATGGGATGAGATAGCATATCTGAGACGATTGAAGATGGTATCCATCATAATCAAGGATGAAGATCCTGATGTGGTGTTTCTTCAGGAAGTTGAACATTCTGGAGTGCTGAAAGATCTTCTTGATAAATATCTTGTAAGAAAAGGCTACAGATATTACAGCTCCATAAAGAATGAGGGCTCTGCTATATCTCTTGGGTTCATATCCAAAGAGAGACCGAGTGATATAAAGGTGCATGGTGTTATAGATAACAGGCCTGTTCTTCAGGTAGATTTCAATATAGAAGGGGAGACCATCAGTTTCTTTGAGGTTCATGCAAAGAGTAAGTATGGTGGTGAGGCTGCCAGTGAGGAAGATCGAATAAACTTATCCAAAACTTTAAAATCTCAATTAGAATCAAACGATGATCATATGGTTTTGATGGTAGGAGATTTCAATGAAGATCCAACTGATTATACTGATGAGCTTACTGCATTGACTCTGAGTGATGATAAAAACTATTACCTCTACACCAAGAAAGGTTCTCTTGGTATCAGTGATGATAAAGAATGCATATATACAAATATGATGTACTCTCCACTTTTAGATAGCAGTGTTATAAAATCAATGAAAGGAACATACTTTTATGATGGCAATTGGAGCTGCATAGATGAGATAATGGGAAACCAAAGTCTTTTTGATCACATGGGACTTGAATTTGATTCATTTGATGTTGTGAATAACAGCAAGCTTCTTACAAGCAGTGGCATTCCATATCGATGGGAGATAAAGGGTCTCTGTGGAATAAGTGACCATCTGCCAGTCGTGATGACTATTAAGAAGTAATTTAATGACTAGTGGCATCATCTATTGAATCGTTGTTATTATTTAATGTCTTTTCAAAAATAAGTTGCAAATTAGTTATTTTATCTAAATCGTGATAGGTAATTCCCCTGGATCTAATTTTATATCCAGGAGGTATATTTATTGATTGAAAAACTAAGATTCCAGAGATTCTGTTTGACTTTTCAAAAAGATAATCAACTACATTATCTGCTAGATTATCATTTATTCCAGAAACAAAAACTCCTGGTTTGGGTTCAATAAACCAACATTTCATTCTTCCTCTTATAGCATCAGGAAGATGATCTGCTATTACTATTACCAATAGACGCTCCTTCAAGAATATAATGAATATCTTTACTAATTTTGTTTAAAATTTTTAAGTTGATTATTTTTTCGACAAATTTATTTGCGACAGTTTCACTGTTATATTCTCCACCAAGTTCTTTAGTCAATTCGAAAGCCAATTCAATGGTGACTTTTTCTTTATATAAATCAGCAATATCATATACAAAAGGTAAAGGGCTTCCTGTATGAACAAAACCAAAATACGGAGAATAGCCAAGTGTTATGATACTGGATAGTATTATTGCATATAAAGCATTATTTGATGCAGTTAATATTTTGTTAGTAATATCACTCATAACAAATTTTCCAGGAACATATCTTCTTCCAATCCATCCTACTTGATACAAATCTGCATAACTTTCATAAGATTTTTTTACCCTAAGACCTTCCAAACCTTTTAATTGTGATAATGTTTTATTTTGAATGTCTATGTCTGAAAACCTATAAGAAAACATTCTTCTAGCAACTTCTAATCTTTTTTTTGAATTAAAAGATAATTCAGTTTGTCTTCTCATTATTCTCGTGTCTGAAGTT
>JALNVT010000110.1 GCA_023231265.1 Sphaerochaetaceae bacterium | reverse complement strand
TTCTAATAATTGATAAAATTGGTGTGAGAAAGACAAAAAAAAATACTGCTAAATTAATAGCAGTATCAAAATACTTAAATAATCTCTATTTATTTTTCATCAATAGCAAAAGAGGTACCCAGAGCAGAAGGAGATGCAAATCTTCCATTTGTCTTTTGAGCTCTTACTGTCATGAAAACAAGAGTTATTAAGGTTATGAAATAAGGAGCAATTGCAAGGAATTGTACAGGTATTATCATTTTTATACCTGCAGCTTGAATTGCAAATTGTAATGATGTTATGCCACCAAAAACAAGTGTTCCTATTGCAACTTTTCCTGGATTCCATGCAGAGAAAATTACCAAAGCAATAGCAATCCAACCCATTCCACCAGTCATACCATCATTCCATGATGGTGTGAAGCATAACGATAATGCAGCTCCTCCAATTCCTGATAGAGCTCCTCCAAGCATTGTATATAAATAACGGTTCTTATTTACATTCAATCCCATTGCAGCAGCAGTTCTTGGAGCCTCACCAACAGCTCTCAATGACAATCCAAATTTGGTCTTGTACATGTAATACCAAGCGATAGGTAATATAAAATACAAAGCATAAGTTAATAAAGATACATCAAAGAAGGCTCCTATAATAGGAATATCACTTATAAAAGGTATTTTTATGTTGTTGAACTTAACTGGTAAATTCAAACCAATAAGATTGAAACCATTACTGGAAGGTCCAATTTTCTTACCTAAAAAGTTTGCAAGTCCTGTACCAAACATGGTAATTGCAAGACCTGATACTACTTGGTTTGCTCTTAGAGATATTGTGATAAATGCATGAATCAAACTGAAAAATGCACCAATTAAAATTGCCATCAACATACCAAGAAATAAAGATCCAGAGAAATAAGTGGCAGTAAATCCTGCTAATGCACCCATTAACATTGTACCTTCAACACCTAAGTTCAATACTCCAGATTTTTCTGTAAATACCTCTCCCAGAGTTGCATATGTCAAACTAGTTCCCATAGCTAATGTTGCAGCTAAAAGTCTTGTAAAAAATTCTATTCCATTCATTATTCTTCCAAAGCCTCCGTACTCTTTTTTTCTACTATTCTTAATCTGTGATCAATGAAGATGTTACCAGCTAGAAGAGGTAGAAGAATTAGACCCTGCAATACCTCACTCATTGAGGAAGGTAATTTCATTGTAATTTGTAATGCGTCAGATCCTGTCTGCAGTGCTGCTAGGAATAATGAAATAAATATAGATAGGATAGGATTTAAATTACTCATCCATGCTATAAGAATACCAGTAAAACCATAACCACTGTCCACACCTTTTGTCAAACAATGTGTAACAGCTGCTGAGTTGATACCACCACCAAGGCCAGCAATACCACCAGATAAAATCATTGCTAAGATTATATTTCGTTTGATTGAAACACCTTGGCATCTAGCAGCTTCACTATTTTTACCAATCATATTCAATTCAAAACCCCAGCGAGTTTTATAAAGCAGGAAGTACAGTACTGCAACTAGAATCAGTGCTATGAATATTCCGTAGTGAACTTTTCCCCACATTTTTCCAATCCATGCATATTCAGGATATTTTACAGTACCCATGTTGCCTTTAGGTGCTTTCCATGCATTGATATAAAGATATTCTGCAATACCTATTGCAATGTAGTTCATCATCAATGTAACAAGAGTTTCATCAACTTTCCAATGTGCTTTTAAAGCTCCTGGAATACCACCCCATAAGCCGCCAAATGCAAAACTCATAATCAGAGCTATTGGTAGAACCAGAATTGGAGGAAGCCAAGTCCAAAATTGCATGACCCATGTAATTCCTATAACACCCATTACGTACTGACCTTCAGCTCCAATGTTCCAGAATTTAAGGCGGAATGCAATACCAACAGAGAGGCCACACATGAGCAATGGTAGCATTTTTACAAGAGTGTATTGTATTTTAGTAGGAGAACCAAATGCACCATGAATAATTGTTGCATATGTTTTGATTGGATTTGCATTGGTCAATAGAAGCACAATAGCACCCAATAAAGCAGATATTATCAAACTGAAGATGGGTACAAGAATTTGCATTTTCTTAGATTTTTCGTTTCTTTTTTCTAACACCAATCTCATACGTCACTCCTTTCAACACCAGCCATCAATAGACCAATTTTTTCGGTAGTGGCATCTTTAGTATCCATTACATCCATTATTCTTCCTTCATACATAACTGCGATTCTATCAGAGACCATCTGCAGTTCATCAAGTTCTTCACTTACAAATAAAACAGCAGCACCTTTATCTCTCTGTGCAATGATATTTTTTCTTACAGTTTCTGTTGCTCCAACATCAAGACCTCGAGATGGATAAACAGCAATCAGAATCCCTTTGCAGGAATCAATCTCTCTTGCGAGAATTGTTTTTTGAATATTACCACCAGATAAAAATTTGGCATTGGTATATTGAGTGGGAGTTTTAATTGTAAAAGTTTTTATTAATTTGTTTGCAAATACTTTAATTAGGGATTTATTAACAATGTTGTGCTGTGTGAGTTCTTCTGTTCTATATTTTTTCATAGAGAGGTTTTCTCCAACACTCATATCTCCAACAATACCCATTTTATTTCGATCTGCAGGAATATGACTCACTCCACTATTTATAACTTGAAGAGGTGTTTTATTTGTCATTTCTATTCCATTTAGGAATATATGTCCCTCACATGTTCTTCTAAGACCTGTGATAACTTCACTGAGAGCTTGCTGACCATTTCCGGCTACACCTGCTATTCCAAGAATTTCACCAGAACGAATCTGTAGATTGACATGATCAAGCAAAGGTCTAGGTGAAGTGTTTGTTATGCATGTTACATCTTTCAACTCTACCTTTACTTCTCCAGGTTTGAATTCGCCTTTTTCAAGAGAGAACAGTACATCACGACCTACCATCAAGTTTGCGATATCTTGAAGTTTTGTAATGGTCGATGTTGCTCGTGTTCCTACATTTTTTCCTTTTCTTAGAACCTGCACAGTATCAGAGAAATCGAGGACTTCATTCATTTTGTGAGTGATGAATACTGCACTTTTTCCTTCACTCAACATCTTTTTAATTATTGAATTTAATTCTTTTGATTCTCCAGGTGTAAGAACAGCTGTTGGTTCATCAAGAATTAAGATATTCGCTCCACGATATAAGAGCTTCAATATTTCAACTCTTTGTTGCTCTCCTACAGTTAAATCGTCAATTATACTATCAGGTTTTACACCTAAATCATATTTATTGCTCAGTTCAATGATTCTTTTTCCAATTTCTGTGAAATTGGGTTTTATTTCGAGCCCAGGAAGACCTAAAACGATATTTTCTGCTACAGATAGATTTCCAACCAACATGAACTCTTGGTGGATCATTCCGATTCCAAGAGCCATGGAATCTTGAGGTGAATTTATGGTTGCTTTTTTACAATTGACATATATCTCTCCTTCGTCAGGTCTATAAAGACCGACGAGCATATTCATCAATGTTGATTTACCAGCACCATTTTCACCTAATAATGCGAGAACCTCACCTTTATGCAAGGTTAGGTCTACACCTTCATTTGCAATAACGCCGGGAAAGCGCTTTGTGATATTTCTCATTTGGACAACAGGGGTATTTTCCATATTTTTTCCATTATTTTTATTAAGTAGTAATTATAAAAATAGGAGTGGGGAAAACCACCCCTATTAAACATCTAATAGAGAATTATTGATTATTAAATCAAATTTTTTCTATTTTTAGTTAACTGAGCCTATAACACCGTCAACGAACCAGTTCATTGATAACATATCTGAATCACTCATTTTTTCGCCATCCATCTGTCTTACAGTGCCTTCGTTATCCATTAATTTGCCCCAGAATACATCAAATGTATCAGCAGCCATCTCAGTTTGTATATCCATAACTTCTTTTTGGAAATCAGCTGGAACTAAGTCAGAAATAGGAGATAGTTTGATCATATCATCATCAAGTCCACCCCAATAAGATTGAGATTTCCATGTACCATCTAATGCAGCTTGAATTTCAGGAATCATGTAATTGCCCCAGTTCCACATTGGTGATACCAATACGTGGTCTGAATCAATGATCTTACCAAAGTCAGCATTGTAACCGATTGCATAAGCGCCTCTTTCGATAGCTGCTTTTGCAGGTTCTGTAGTATCTTGGTGTTGAGCAATAACATCACAACCAGCATCAAGTAGAGATACAGCACCTTGTCTTTCTAGAGAAGGGTCGAACCAAGTGTTTGTCCAAACAACTCTTACTGTTGCGTCTGGATTTACAGCTTTTGCACCTAATGTAAAGGCATTGATACCACGAACAACTTCAGGAGTGTTGAATGCTCCAACATAACCAATCTGACCTGATGCACTCATTTTACCAGCGATCATACCTGATAGGTAACGCATTTGATACATTCTACCGAAGTAGTTAGACATGTTTTCGTTTGAAAGATAACCAGAACAATGTTCGAAGTATACGTCTGGATGTATTTTTGCTTCGTTCAACATATATTCTTGATAGTTATATGAATTTGCAAAGATGATTTTACAACCAGCATCGATAAGATTTTCGATTGCTCTTTCACATTCTTCATTTTCAGGAACGTTGTCCATGCGAATTACTTCAATTTTATCACCAAAATAATTTTCTGCAGCAATAGTACCTTGGTCATGCATGTAAGAATAACCGAAGTCGCCAGGTGCTGATACATAAATAACACCAACTTTTAATGTTTGATCAGCTGATGAATCAGATGTTTCACTTGCACCTTGTGCAAAAGTTGTTGCCATTGCAATAGATACAATAGCGAGTAGAGCTAATAATTTTTTCATTACAGTTTCCTCCAATAAAAACTTTTTTTTAGGATGTAAAAATTTAAATCTCATACGAGTTTTTTTTGAACATCCTAAGTCATGTAATAAACGTTTTTCCATTTACCTTTTTTTCTATTACATAAGATTATAAAGTAGTTAAGTAAATGTTGTCAAAAGGTTTAATTTATGCAACAAATATGGGTAAAATTAAAAAACACGTTGCTAAATATAGATATAATGAAAAAAAATGGTGTAAAAATGCATAATAAGCAAAATAACTAAAAAATTAAGTTATATAAAAATATAATATTAGTGCATAATTTTTTATATTTGTTGCATAATAATTATTGTAGAATAGCTAAAATCCATCAATAAATCATAATATTTTAAACTTTTATGCAAAAATGCATATTATTTAGAGTCCGTTAAGTTTAATAATGTTAAGTAATATAAATATAATTTCATTAAAAAAAAAGAATATCTATAAACATAAGTAATTTAACTAATATCTGAATTTTGCTATTGATTGAAAATCATACAAATATTATTATAGTAAAAGATTAACGATTAGCAAAATATGGCTTCATTATGTTTTATTATAAATGATGAGCTTGCTTCTTTTTTGTTTTTATAAAAAAATGAATCATTTGAAATTGGTATGATTCCTTTTAATATTTAGTAACTGATAAATTTCAAATAATATCTATTTAATAAATAAATTCATATATGGTAACTTTTCATGTATTTGTGTGTTATTATAGATAATGGTAAAATTATGTATTACTAAGTATAGCAACTTTCTGGAGAGATTAGATGCCGATTAGAAAAATTAATAAATTCGCACTTGTTGGTGCCCTGATTCTGCTAAATAGCTTATCAGTCTTTGCATTAACACAGCAAACTATTGAAGAGAATAACTTTTTAGTTTATTCAAAACAAATTCAGATGACCATGACAAATCCTGATGTTGATCAAAATTTGACAGATCAGTCATTCAATGAGCAACTAGGTATATCTGATTCTATTGAAGACATTGATACTTCTACTCAAGTAATAAGAGCAATGAGCAATAGTGAATATCCTATAACACCAGGTGATATTTTTTCCCTTTCTTATAAAGCTTCAAACGAATTGATGACATTTAATATTCAGGTAGATGGTAATTACAATCTAGATATTCCTGGTTTTGATGCTCTCAATGTTGAAGGTTTCAATTTTTCACAATTAAAGACAGCTGTAGTAGATTTAATTGAACAGTACTATCCTTTCTCAACAGCAAGATTATATTTGACTTCAACAGGTAATTTTACAGTAACTGTAAAAGGTGAGGTTGAATCAACGACAGAGATTCCTTGTTGGGGACTCAGTAGATTATCTGATGTAACAGGGATTGCAACTAAATATGCATCATCTAGAGCTATAAAAATAGTAAGAAAAGATGGAAGTACTCATACATATGATCTTTATGCTGCACTTAAAGAAGGTGATTTAACTCAAAATCCTCTTTTGAAGAGTGGTGATGTAGTAATAATTTCCAAGGCTTCTCGTATTGTTACAATTTCAGGAGAGGTTTACAAACCTGGAACATATCAACTGTTGAATGGTGAGAATCTGAACGACTTGATAGCAGATTATGCTGGTGGTCTGTTAACAAGTGCAGATAAGAGCAAATTGACTGTATCACGTTATAACAATGAGACAGGAATTTTTGAACAGATGAAAGTCACATTTGATTCAGATACTGAAATCTTGAATCAAGATGTTGTTATGGTTGAGTCAGTTAGGAAGATATATGACAGCATAACGGTTGAAGGGGCCATCAGTTCGGTAGCCAACACAAATACCAATACAAATACAACAGCTACTATTTTAGGTGCTGCAAGTGGTAAATTACTTTATTACTTCATTCCTGGAGAAAAACTCTCTTTGGCAGTGGAATCTATTTCTTCTAGATTTACAAGTTCCAGTGATTTGAAAAATAGTTACATAAAGAGAGATGGCAAAAGAATCGATGTTGATCTTCTTAAGTTGTTAAGTGGAGATCTATCTCAGGATATGACTATAATGGCATCTGATGAATTGGTAATTCCTTTTGATCAGAAGTTTGTCAATGTTCAGGGAGCTGTAAATAAAGCTTCTTCCTATGCTTATACTCCAGATAAAACAGTTAATTATTATATTTCTTTAGCAGGTGGTGAGACACAGTATGCAACAGGAACTATTAAGTTATATGAT
Source organism: Sphaerochaetaceae bacterium (assembly GCA_023231265.1). Taxonomy (GTDB): domain Bacteria; phylum Spirochaetota; class Spirochaetia; order Sphaerochaetales; family Sphaerochaetaceae; genus Pleomorphochaeta. The sequence goes on along the minus strand of JALNVT010000110.1, from coordinate 1,087 downwards.
AAAAATGGAAACAAATTGGATAGTGATTCAATTGTTCCAAGTGAATCAACAATCGTTGTTGTAAAAAGTAACTTTACAACAAATCTTGCTACTACGGTTACTATTGTAGGTCTTTTTTATACAACGGCTGAATTGATTACCGAGATACAGAGCATCTTCTAAAAAGTAAATAAAAGGAAATTTTAAGCATGGAAAACGAAAATAATACAATCGATAATGAAGATGAAATAAGTCTTCTTGAACTTTGGAATATATTTAAAAATAGATTTGCTTACTTTTTAGTTACTTTAATTGTAGTTGTGGTAGTGGCATTTGCATATTTACAGCAGACAGTTCCAAAGTATTCTTCATCTGTAACAGTCTTAGTTGACCCGATTGAGTCATCCTCTTCTCTAGATGATATGTTGTTGTCGGGAGTCAGTAGCTCCACTTCAAAGATTCAGACTGAAGTTGAATTGATCACAAGTAAACGTAATATTCAAAATGCACTTGATTCGCTTGATTTAAGTCAATATAAAAACAGTAAGGGTGAGAGCTATGATACTTTCTATAAATTAAGTAGCAAATCTGATGCAATATCTGTTACTACAGTTCAGAATACAAATCTTGTAACAATTACTATAACAGATGAGAATCCTCAGTTTGCAACTGACTTAGCAAATGCTTTATCATCAAATTATGATATGCTGCTTACAGGTATTGCTAAAACTTCAAAAACAACTCAGAGAGAGTTTCTTGAAGAGCAGATTCCAAAAAATGAAGAAGAATTGCAATTAGCTGCGGACAAATTGAGTGATTATAAAGAAGAGTCTGGAGTTATGCAGCTTACTGAAAAAGCTTCAACTCTTGTTTCTCAGATTACCTATTTTGATGTTAAAGAAGAACCTTTAAAATTAAATAAGATAAATAATAATGAATTATTATCTAAATATAAAGAACAACTAGCTGAATATTCTGTAGTCCTACCAACAGTGGATGAGTTGTCCAATGTTCCAGCACTTCAGGAATATTCAAAATCATACAGTTCTGCAAATACAGAACTTTTGATGTACAACTTAGCATATGCAACAGGATCCTCTACAACAGG
>JALNVT010000109.1 GCA_023231265.1 Sphaerochaetaceae bacterium | reverse complement strand
CCCTCTTCCTTCAACTTCCTCTGAAGTGTTCTCACACTCATATTCAATGAATGAGATACCTTCTCAATCGTACCATTTCCTGCGGGAATTGATAGGAGAAGAGAATCACTTACACCAGATGAAGTGGATGTGGAATTTGATAGCTCTCTAAGTCGTTTGTTGAGTTCAGGTTCAAGATATCTCCACATGGTGTTGTTGGATGTCAAGAAAGGCTCTTTGAGGTCCTCCATTCTGAATGAAATTTTGCACTCAAACCCCTTCTGTGGTTTGATTTTGAAATACTCTTCAAAAGCATCACTTCTGCATTCATATATGCTCTCAATCTCAAGAGGAACAACATCCAAACAGGTTGCTTTTCTGATCAACCCAACAATTAGAGTCAGCTCCATGAAAATTGTGAAATAAGGTACAACCGTTTTATTGTCATCGTAGACCAATACTGCACTCAGGATGTCCTCACTCTCGCTTATGTTCAACCTATAAGGTCCAACCAGTCTTTTATAGTGAGACAGGCGTTTTAGAGCTTCCAGTCCATTTTTAGCACACATTGATGCAAACAGAGATGGAACAAACATCATGTGTTTGTCTATATCTGCAAAATCTTTAATGACATCATCACTTGATACATCACTCATGTAATTCATTATTTCAGTGTACTGATCAATTTTAACAGACAGAGCATCATCATCTTGAAACACATCAGGAAGATTCAATTTCTTCACAAGAAGTTCCTGACTGATTCCAAGATTCGATATAAGCTTCAACTGGTTCTTTTCAATAACAAACAAGTTCTTCATCAATTACCTCAAATTGCTGAAGCAATTATTCTGTCATACATTCGATCGGTGAGTATTCTTCTGAAGAATATAAGAGAATGTGAGAATGTTCCAACTAAATAGCGGGTCTTTGGTTTTCTAGCTGTGCAGGCTTTTACATATTCCTGTGCAACCCTAGCAGGTCCAGTCAATCTCTTACTCGTGTATGATTTTCTAAAATTCTTTGCATACTTTTCTGCCTGCTTGGCATATGCTCCGTTGGAACTTGTTTTTTTAAGATTATCTGCTGCAATCATGCCCCAGTTTGTTCTTATCATTCCAGGCTCAACCAAAACAACATCAACACCAAATTCCTTGGTCTCTATTCTCAGGCAATCTGAGAACCCCTCAACAGCAAATTTTGTTGCATGATACCAAGCTCCAAATTTTGTGTGAGCCTTTCCGCCCATTGAGGATGTGTTTATGATTCTACCAAAATGATTATCTCTCATGTAAGGAAGTACCTTCTGAGTCAGAGATGCCAATCCAAATAGGTTGACCTCAAACTGACGTCTTGCCTCATCGATTTCAACATCTTCCACTGCACCATATGAACCATATCCTGCATTGTTGATGAGAATATCTATCTTGCCTTCTTTCTTAACAATTGTATCGACACAGCTGTTCATTGAATCTTCATCTGTAACATCCAATATAACTGTCTTTATTCCTCTATCTTCAAGAACTTTGAGTTTATCTGCTCTTCTAGCTGCTCCATAAACTATGAAGTTTTTAGCTTTCAATTGAAGTGCAACTTCATACCCAATTCCAGAGCTTGCTCCGGTCACAAGAACTACCTTGCTGCTGTTATCATTTTTTGTCATTTTGTTTTCCTATTTGTATTTATATATTTACAAAAATATATTCAATTTGTTTTCTAATAAACAAAGATACAAATAAAACATGCAAAAACATAAGACAATTGATGACAATTAAAATGCAAAACACGACAACAGCTGTTTTTAGTTGCCATAGGCCAATAAAGAGAAAAAAAAGTTCTACCACAGAGATTCTATTTACGAATTCTGAAGCAGAACATAAGGTTTTATTATCTTGTTGAGATCAACAAGTTAAAAACTATTTACTCATCTCACTGAGAACTTGATCAAGTATTGCAATACCAGTATCAATATCACCATCAGTGATGATCAGTGGTGGAACGAAACGAATTACGTTTGTGCCTGCACCTAAAATGAGGAATTTCTTATCAAAACATTTCTTTATTATATCTGCTGGTGATTCATTCATCTGAAGACCAAGCATGAGGCCCTTTCCTCTCACTTCTGATATTAGAGCTGGGTATTTGTCTTTAAGCTTTGATAGTTTCTCAAATAGGTATTCACCTTCATGCTTCACATGATTCAAGAACTTCTCATCCATCTTATCTAGAATGTAGGAAGAAGCTGCCATAGCAACCATATTTCCGCCAAAAGTTGATGCATGATCACCTTTTACAAGAATACTATTTGCCTTGCCCTTTGTTAGCATTGCACCACATGGAATACCACCTGCAATAGCCTTTGCCAATGTAACAACATCAGGAGTCACTCCATATGTCTGATAAAGAAGAGGAGTTCCACAGCGTCCCATTCCACATTGAACTTCATCAAAGATCAAGATCATATCATGCTCATCACATAGATCTCTAAGTCCCTGCAAGAATTCTTTTTCAGCTGGAACAATACCACCTTCACCCTGAAGAGGTTCCACAATGATTGCACATGTCTCTTCATTTACAATCGATGAAACAGATTCAAGATCGTTGAATGTAGCGTAGGAGACATTGCCCATAAGAGGATAGAAATTCTTCTGATATTTCTTTTGGCCTGTTGTTGAAAGAGAACCAAAGGTTCTTCCATGAAATGAATCCTTCATGCTGATAACATGAGTTCTTCCACCACTGAACTTACCATACTTTCTTGCAAGTTTTAGTGCAGCTTCATTTGCTTCAGCTCCACTGTTGCAGAAGAAGGCCTGCTCCATTCCACTTATTTTTGTGAGTTTTTCAGCAACTTCCAACTCACCCTTATTGTAATATATGTTTGAGCAGTGAACCATTCCTTTCTTCAGGACCTTCTCAATAGCATCAATATATCCCTCATCACCATAACCAAAAATATTTACAGCAATGCCAGCTGTGAAATCCAGATATTCATTGCCATCCAAATCATAAGCAATCATGCCTTTTCCGCCGTCCAAAACGATTGGAAGCTGATTGTAAGTTTGAGCTAAGTATTTATCATTATTTTCTATCAATTCACTTTGTTTCATATTTCTATTCCTCTATACTTTCTGTGAACATTGTACCAATACCTTTTTGAGTGTAAATCTCAAGAAGTATTGAATGTGGAATCTGTCCGTTTAAAATATGGACACTCTTCACACCCTTTTCTAAGGCATCAAGGCAACATGTGACTTTTGGAATCATTCCACCAACAATTGTCTTGTTCTCAATCAATGCTTTTGTTTCTTTTAGATCCAATTTTGCAATCTTAGTTGATGGGTCATTTTGATCTCTCAAAACTCCCTCTATATCAGATAAGAAAACAAGCTTCTGACATCTAAGTGCCCCTGCAATAGCAGATGCAGCATAATCTGCATTGATGTTGTAAGTCATCTTGTCCTCTCCATATGCTATGGGAGATATAACTGGAACATAATCCATTCTAAGAAGGTCCTCAATCAAAGTTGTATCAACTTTGATGATCTCACCAACATAGCCAAAATCATGACCATTGATGTCCTCTTTCTTTTTAGCAAGTAAGGTCTGAGCATCCTTTCCTTCTATGGATACAGCTCTAATTCCCTCACCTTCAAGATCAAGAACCAATTTCTTACCAATTGATCCGACCAATACCATCTCAGCTATCTTCACCGTTTCTTCATCACTGACTCTCATTCCATCTATAAATTTGCTCTTCTTACCAACTTTCTCAAGCATCGCAGAGATTTCTTTACCACCGCCATGAACAATGATTGGTTGCAGACCTAAAAGTTTCAACATAGCAATATCTTTGATGACAGATTTTCTCAATTCACTGTTTACCATCGCAGAACCACCATATTTAATTATGACTCTTTTGTTATTGAACTCCTGAATATAAGGAATTGCCTCAAGCAGTATTTCAGCTTTTTCTATTAAAAGTGATTTATCTTCCACAATTAGCTCCTGTAATCCCCATTGATTCTTACGTATTCATAACTCAAATCACAGCCCCAAGCTGTTGCACTTCCATCCCCATCTTCAAGAGATGCTAGAACCTTCACTTCTTTTTCAAGTAAGATTTTTTTAGCAAGGTCCTCATCAAATGCAATTGGTTTGCCTTTATCAACAACTTTTATACCACCACTCTTTGAGCTGAAGCTCAAATCAAGTGTATCTAAAGTGAAATGAACACCACTGTATCCCATTGCACATAAGATTCTTCCGAAGTTTGCATCAGCACCGAAGAAAGCAGCTTTAACCAATGAAGATTTGATGACGGACTTAGCAAGTATCTTTGCATCATCATCACATGTTGCACCAGTTACATTCATCTCAATGAATGTACCAGCACCCTCTCCATCTTTTACAATCTTGGTTGCAAGAGTTTTATGAACAAGGTCGAACGCTGTTTTGAATGTTTCAAATTCTTCTGTTCCTTCAACAAGCTTCTCACATCCAGATTCTCCATTTGCAAGAACGAGAACTGTATCATTTGTACTTGTATCACCATCAATGGAGATCATGTTGTATGAATCTCTGATAGAGGAGCCAAGTAATTTCTGAAGAGTTTCTTTATCAATATTTGCATCTGTTGTGATGAAGCTGAGCATTGTTGCCATGTTTGGATGAATCATTCCAGAACCTTTTGCAATTCCACCGATTGAAACACTCTTACCTTTGATATCAAAGGTATAGGCAATCATCTTCTTAACTTTATCTGTTGTGAGTATTGCAGTTGCTGCATCCTCATTATTTTTCATATCAGATGAAAGATGTTTTACTGCAATGTCCATTCCCTTCTTCATGGTATCCATTGGAAGAGGAACGCCTATAACACCTGTTGAGCAGACCAAAACCTGATCAGATGCAATCTTCTTGTTTTCATCCGATAATTTTTCTGCAAGGTATTCTGCTGTCTCATGACAATCTTTGAGACCTTGATCTCCAGTACATGCATTTGCATTTGCACTGTTTATTACAATTGAATGAACACTCTCACTGTTCTTCACTACATTGCGGTCATGAACAACAGGAGCTGCTGCTACGATATTCTGCGTGAACACACCAGCAAAAGAACACGGGCTATCACTGTATATTATTGCCATGTCTTTTTTAACTTTCTTCAAACCACATGCTATTCCACACGTTTTGAATCCTTTAGCTGCTAGTACACCACCCTTTATTTTCTTTATGTTTTCCATCTATTCCAACTTTTTTGATATCTATACAAACTGAAGTGAAAATTGTGATATCAGTGATGTGTATCATTTTTATGATATCTTTTACTGATAACTTTCCATGTAGTTTCAATATTAAAACTTTGTGTTTATATATTATCTTAGTACTTTATTTTATATATATTATATTGTTATTATATTATTTCTTATAATGTATTTGATGTTACATCATCCAGGCCCATTGATTCATCGAAACCAAACCGTAAGTTCATGTTCTGAACAGCCTGTCCCGCAGCACCTTTTATGATGTTATCGATTGCACCAATGCCAATTACATTGTTGGTTCTCTCATCAACTGTATAAGAAACATCAATTCTATTTGACTGCTTTACAAAACGTGTTTCAGGTAGATGACCTTCTTTCAAAAGATGAACAAATTTTGAATCCTTGTAGAGACTGTTGAAAGCTTCATGAACCATCTCTTTTGTGACGCCCTCTTTCAACTTTGCAGTGCATGTAGCAAGTATTCCTCTATCCATAGGGATCAGATGAGGTGTGAATTGAACCATTACATCTTCATCGCTCATTTTGTTGAGAGCCATTTCAATCTCTGGTGTATGACGATGAGTTGTGACTCCATAAGCTTTCACACTTTCATTGACCTCACAGAACAAGTTTGCTGTTTTATTGGATCTTCCTGCGCCACTAGTTCCACTCATTGCATTTATAATAATTGAATCAGTTTCAATAAGATTGCTCTTAACCAGAGGAGAGAGTGTCAAAATAGAACATGTTGTGTAGCATCCAGGATTTGAAATCAAATTGGTATGTTTCATTCCATTTGGATCCAAATCAGCTAAAGAATAAACAGCCTCATCCAATAATTTTTGGCTAGGTGCTTCTTTTTTGTACCATGTCTTATATACATCCCTGTCATTCAATCTGAAATCTGCTCCAAGATCTATGACCACAGTATCTTTTATCACACTCTCGTCTATGAGAGCTGTGGAAATTCCTGCAGGTAATGCAAGAAATAATACATCACATTTTTCTGATGCATCTTTCATATCTACTTCATCAAGAACTAAATCACATTCACCATTCATATTTGGATAAATATCTGAAAATATCTCGCCAGCATAAGAATGAGAGGCAAGATAAACAATTTTAACATTTGGATGTTTTGTTAATAAATATACAAGTGCGGCACCAGCATATCCTGTAGCGCCAATTACTCCAACTTTTATCATTATGCATCTCCTTGGGATAGAGTTTTGCATATTTATTTATTAATTTCAATACATTTATGTATTTTTATTTAGAATATTGCATATTTATATCTTACAGCATGACTACATGAGGCAATAAAAACAAAAAAAGTATAATATATTCATACTTTATTACCAATTAATTTACCAATATCACACATTTTGTTTGCATGTTTATACATATAAATCTTTATTTATCTGTATATTTATTTAATCCATTCTGCTGCTGATTGCGAATCTTACTCATTCCATGATAACTGAAGAACAAACATTTACATTGCCAAATCAATTTGAAAGCATTAATATTTAAGTGAGGAGTCATTTATGAGAAAATATATTGAATGGGGAATTGCATTTTTGATTCTCAAGCTGATATTCAATCATTATTTTGAACCAATGACAGTCAAATCAGTGATAATAATTCTACTTGAAACAATAGTTTGGCCTGTTTTCGCTGTTAAATTCATATGGGATTATGTAATCCATCCAAAGCTTCACAGATAAACGGAAAAAAACAACCAAAGTCGTTGGAGTTCAACTTTGGTTGTTTAAAATTAGTAAATTTTTTCACAAATTAATAAAAGGAGTTTTTATTCTTTACAAAATTAATTCTTCATTAATATTAATATTATTAATGGGTATCTATGCTAAAGCTTTGCCCAAAGCTTTACAAGATTCAATATCATCATCAGTAGGTTCGTTATTGCAGATCAAACCATCCTGTATCAATGTTATTCCCATACTTTCCAAATTTTCTTGCCAGGTTCGCATCCACTCACCATCTCCCCAATCATAGCTGCCAAACAATGCAACTTTCTTGCCTTTTAGAGACGATGCAATGCTATCCATGAAAGGTTCGAAGTCATTGGCTTCTAATTCTTCACTTCCCATTGCAGGACAACCCAGCGCAATTGAAGAATGACTCAAAACATCACTCTCTACTGCTTCATCTACACTGTATACATCTTCTGTACCAGCACCTTCTGCTATAGCTTTTGCCATCATTTCTGTATTACCAGATAAACTGTAGTACACAACTGCTGTACTCATACTATTTCTTCTCCTCTGAGAATATCCTCGAAAGAACTACCCTCATTGTATCTATTTATTGACAATTCTCGGCACTTTTTGAAAGTACTGAACATAGCTGAGGCATATTCAGTATCACCATAGACCTTCCAGTAACCACTCAAGCTGTAGTTCTTACCTTTATTTTTAATAAATCCTTCTATATCTTTCAAAGGATAACCTAAAAATATACCAATCTCATGAGGAAAGGGATTACAAGAGTCCCCCATTCTACTGGTCAGTCTGTCTAAAAGGTCATCAAGAGGCATCAGAGTGTATCCATATCTTTCAAGAAAGTTGAATCTTTCTTTTGTATAAACATCCTCTTCTAGTGCTCTCCTATCAAATACCAGAACTCTGGTATATTTGGCGCATCTTCCTAAAAGCTTTATTTCAAAACCGTTGGACTTCAAAATCTTGACGGTCTCTTTGCATGTAATTTCTTTCAGATCTTCATCATTTACCATTATCAAAGAGGAACATTTATACCCTTTAAATACAGGACTTCCTTGATAAAGAAGATTGAAAGCTACTCTCTCACACATATAATCTCCTTAATAGAGGTCAAACATACAGTATATTATGTTAGCAACTTCTAACATGAATATATAAGTATTTTATTCATTCGTCAAGTAAAAAATATCTATTTT